>JAEDLR010000017.1 GCA_016295145.1 Oscillospiraceae bacterium | reverse complement strand
TGGTGGTGGTAGAGGTGGATGTGTTTTCGCCGCCCTCTCCGCCGGTGACATCGGTGGCAGAGGTGGTTGTGGTGACCTCAGGATTTTCGGCGTACCAGATCACGATGGTGTATTCATCCAGCAGATCAATTTCCGTACCCACGGCAGGCTCTACGGCGCATACATGACCGTTGGGGTAGTTGTAATCCACCTTGGTTTTATAGATCATCTTCTGCACGGGGGCATCCTCATCGGGATTGCTCTCCTGGCTGTTGATGACGAAGCCAAGTTCTTGCAGCTTTGCCACATACCCAGAAAGCGCGTAGCCCGTAAACTGGGGCAGTGCCTTTTTGGAGGTGCCCATGCTGACCTGCACCTTCATGGTAGAGCCGCTCATAAACTCGGCACCCTCGTCGATCTCCTGCCAGATGATGATGCCGTTGCTGTACTCCTCGCTGTAGACATACTCAGGCTCCAGCTCCAGCCAGCCAGCCATCTCGGTCTTTTTGATCTGGTAGTACTGTCCCACCAGCTTTGGCATCACGCTGTCATAGCGCGGAAAACTGGTCGTATCCTCTTTGCTGGAAACCTCGATGATGTTATCGGATGCCGAGGAACTGTTTTGCACAAGGGAGCTTTCCTCTTTATCACCGAACGCCTGCTGAAAGAACACCACCACAATGATAATGATAATGGTAAGCAGCAGACCAATAATCAGCGGCACACGGATGCGCTCAATGAAGCTGATTGTTTCCGGCTCGTGATGGGGTGCCTTTTTGTGGGCGACCGTTTCCTGCGTGTGCGGCTTTGCGCTGTGGGGACGATGCTGTTCATCGGCGGCAAGCTGCTGTGCCCTGGCGTTTGCCGTTGCAGGATTGAACACCGTAGTAGAGCCGGCAGGCTGTGCAGGCAGCACCGGTGCCGCTGCGGTATGATCCTCATCGGGTGCCTCGTCAAACAGCAGGGTCACAAGATCTGTCACGCTGCGTATACGGTCATTGGCATCCAGTGCAAGACCCCGCATGATCGCATCGGAAACATGGACAGGTACGCGGCTGTTCAGCTCCACAGGGGGCACAAGATTGTCATAATCCTGACGGGTATTGGCGTCGGTGGCGCGGCAGCCTGTGAGCATACGGTACAGCACCGCACAGATGCCGTAAACATCCGTCCAGGTACCCTGTTGGCGGTCTGCGAAATACTGTTCGGGGGCGGCATAGCCGTCATAGAGCTCCGCATCCAGCTCCGTATCGTTGGTGCGCACGGCAGAAATGCAGAACCCGCTAAGCTTTAATGTGCCCTTATCGGTGACAAAAATCGTCTCCGGGCTGATGCCGCGGTGCAGCAAGCCTGCGTTGTGCAGCAGACTCAGCGTTGTAAACAGCGGCGGAAACATCTTGCTGACGGTTTTCCAACTAAGTTCTCCTGCATTTTCCTTTAGATAGGAAAGCAGCGACTGCCCCTCGGGAAACTCGTATACGGCGTAGGTGGTATTGTTCTCGGCAAACAGATCCAGTGCAGGATCAAGATGGCTTAAACTTCTCAGGCGCGCCAGGGATTTGTTCAGCTCGGTATATTCTGCCATCAACGCTTTATACTGCGCAAGATGATTATAATTCACATTGATGAGGGTGCTGTTCGGTACACGGGAGCAAAGCTGTTCAGGCATATATTCGCGGATGAGTACCTTGCAGCCGATATTTCCGTCATAAGCGATATAGGTAATGCCTTCACCGTTGTGGGTGAGTGCCTTGCCCACCAGATAGCGATCATGGAGCATGGTGCCGGGTGCAAGATGCGCTGCCAGCACGGTACTGCCTTCCTGATAGCCGCAATGGGGGCAGATACTCTCTCCGCTCTTTGTTTCCATGCAGCCGTAACACAGATTCCACTCAGACATAATCTTCTCCTTCTATCGAACAAACGGCACTGTAACTATGCTGTGTCATATGCCTTGCAGATATACAAAGCAGACAGCGTGCCGTATGATTTTTCCATTACTTCTTCATCATCATTGTAACAGGAAAAAGGCACGCTGTCAATCATTTTAAGCGGTTTGATATCGAATTGTAACCGAATTGTAACGGTAGGGTTATACCATTTGTCGCGAACAAAAATCATTCTACGGATTGTTGTCCGATGCCCAGAATCTGCGACAAAAACTCCACGCGCACATCGCTGGCGGAGACCATCCCGCCCTCTGCGCTCCACTTGGTTGTGATGATATATGCGGTCAGATTGCCCGTTTCGCCGTCCTCGTAGCAATAGCGGTACTCACGGGTCTCGGTGCGGTCGGTGTGGTAGTAGACTGCATAGGGGGAAAGCCCTAAGATATCCTCCGCCTGCTCCGGCGTACAGCCTGCGGAGAGGGATGCAGGATCCAGATATGTTTTGCGTTCGGTGCCGTAGGCGTTCTTTTCCAGAATCTCGAAGTTGTAGTAGGTGATCTCGCCCACCACGCCCTCGCTGATATCGCAGTGAATGAGCCATTCGGGCATGGTAACGCCCTGTACCTTGGCGGATTTGGTGCTTTCATATACGCCGCCTGCCTGCATCAACTGATTGAGCAGGGGGTATTCCGAAGCGTCTGCCAGCTCGATCTTGCTGACCTTCTGGGCATCTGCCACCGAAGCACCAATGGAAAGCGAAAGCTTATCGGCGTGCTTGGCACCATCGTTGCGGCTGATATTGATATAGATGAGGATACTGCCGATGAGCCCCACTGCCGTCAGGGCACAAATCGCCGCAAGGATTTTTTTGCCCATTTCCGCACGGCGGCTGCGCTTGCCGCTGGGGGTGCGGTTCTTGGCGGCACGGTTTTTCGGTACAACCGGTGCAGGGTCAATGGGAACGTCATATGCATCATCGCCGTTGAAGTAGGCGTCCATCTGTGTCTGTTCCTCGAAATCTCTTTGCTCTGCCATGATGATTACCTTCCTTTCTTGATGGATGCGGCTGCATCGCCAATACGCTGTTAAAGAGAGAGCAAGCCGGCATCGAGCATTTTTTGTGCGGCGGTCAGCACGCCGAATTTTCCGGTGGGGTAGGTCAGGCCGCCCTGCAAATATGCCGCATAGGGCGCGCGAATGGGTGCATCTGCGGAAAGCTCAATGGATGCGCCGCCGGTAAAAGTGCCTGCCGCCATAATCACCTGACTGTCGTAGCCGGGCATATCCCATGCCTCGGGTGCAACATAAGCATCCACAGGGGAGCCTGCCTGAATGCCGCAGCAGAATGCCGTCAGCGCATCGGCGGAGCCAAGCTGCAGCACAGTGATGATATCGCCTGCGGCAGTACCCTGTTCGGGCAGGCAACGGTAGCCAAGCTTTGTAAACAGTGCAGAGGCGAACGCGCCGGTTTTTCTTGCCGATGCCACCACTTCGGGTGCCATAAACAGCCCGAGATACATCTCGCGGTTCTGCTCCAGAGAGCAGCCCACCTCTTTGCCCATGCCAACGCAGGTCAGGCGATAGGAGCAAAGCGCTACCAGATGTTTTTTACCTGCGATATAGCCGCCGGTACGGGCGATGCCGCCTCCTGCATTTTTAATCAGCGAACCGATAATCAGATCTGCACCGACCTCGGTAGGCTCCTGCTTTTCTACAAATTCGCCGTAGCAGTTATCCACCATTACCACCGCATCGGGATTGGTGCAGCGCGTGGCATCCACAATTTTTGCGATATCCGCCACCGTTAGGGCAGGCCGCAGGGAATAGCCTCTGGAACGCTGAATGTAGACCACTTTTGCGCCCTTGACCGCATTGGGAATGGCAGCATAATCGGGCTTACCGTCGGGGGTCAGTTCGCACTGCCCGTAGGTCACGCCGTAATCTTTCAGTGAGCCGTTGCCAGCCTCGCCGCGAATGCCGATGACCTCCTCAAGGGTATCGTAGGGGGCACCTGTGACGCTAACGATCTTGTCGCCTGTGCGCAATATGCCAAACAGTGCAGTGGAGAGCGCGTGAGTACCCGACACAAAATGGTGCCGCACCAGTGCGTCCTCCGCACCGAATACCTGTGCCCATACCGCGTCCAGACGGTCTCTGCCCATATCGTCGTAGCCATAGCCGCTGGAGCCGCCCAGACAGGCGGCACTGACCCGTTGTTCCTGAAAGGCGCGCAGCACTTTCGCGCCATTGTACTCCGCAATTTCTTCGATGGCTGCAAATTCTGCCGAGGCGGATGTTTGTGCGTCTGCGGCGATCTGCATGAGTTTTTCGGAAATGCCAAAGGGATTCTGCTGTGTATTCAAAATCAGAGTGCCTCCTTTTTCAGTGCATCGGGTTCGGCATTTTCCAGCCGTTCCAGAACCTGTTCGGTCTGTAAAAGTGTAAAGCCGATCTCCTGATAAAACCCTGCCCGGAGATCCAGTGCATACAAAATGGCGACCTTGCCCTGCTGTTCCATCTCTGCCGCAAGATATCGCAGCAGATCTCTGGCATAGCCCTGCCCGCGATAGGCTGCGCGGGTTGCCACCTGCCCGATGAGTACGCGGTTGCAGTAATCATACACGGCGGTGGCGGCAGTGATATTATCATATGTATAGCAGCGGCGCAGGCCACGCCGCACCATATGGGAAGTATCCGTCAGCCACAGCCCATGCTCCGTCAGATTGGGAAAGCCCTCGGTGAGAATATCGTACACATCGTCCAGACGGGGGTTGTCATTGACAAGCCCCGGGTCAAACTGCGCCGAAAGCTGCCCCGGCACCAATCGGAAGACCGAACGGCGCAAAGGCATATAGCCCGCCGGCAAAATACGGCTGACCAGGTTCTGGCAGCCCTCTACGCGGAAGGGTCTGTGCATCTGCACAAAATAGTGCAGTTCCTCGTGGGCTGCGCGGTCGTGGAAGAAGTCGTCCACCGCGCTGATGATGAGCGTGCTGTTCTGGAGCATCATCCAGGCGTGTTTGCCGCCGCTTTCCAGTTCAAAAAAGCGGCAGAAATCATAATTAGTACCATATGCCGCAAGGCAGGTGAGCATTTTTCTGCCGTAGTGGCAGACAGCAAGCCATTCCTTGTTCACGGTGCGGTCGTCAGTCAGTTGTCGGATCATAGGGCAGGCACTCCATGCTCTGCAAGGTGGTTGATCATAGCGTGCAGCAGCGCATCACAGGCATCGGCATCGGATTCCTGCATGACACAGAGGGGTGCGTGCAGATTGCGGCACGGCGCGCTGACAGCAAGTACTCTGGCACCGCTGTTTTGAATAGCACCTGCATCATTGCCCCCGGCGATCTTCGTTTTTGTCTGCCACGGGATGCCCTTTTCCTCGCAAAGCTGCACCGCCAGACGGTACAACGCCGCATCATAGACGGTTCTGCCGTCAATAAACGAGATCACTGCGCCGCCGCCCAGCCTGCAAACGGGATTGTCAATGTCTGGAAAATCGGCAGCAGTAGTGGTTTCCAGCACAATGGCGATTTCGGGCTTTACGGCATTGGCTGCCGCACTGGCACCCCGCAGCCCCACTTCCTCCTGCACAGTGAACACCACGGTCAGCTCACAGGGCAGCTCCTCACGCAGCAGAGAAAGCAGCAGACTGCATCCATAGCGGTCATCCAGTGCCTTTGCCGCGATTTTTCCGTCGCCCAGTGCGTGATATTCGGGGGAGAAGGTGATGATGTCCCCCAGTGATACATATTTTTCGGCATCGGCACGGTCGGTCGCACCGATATCCACGGCAAGTTCATCTGCCTTTGCCGCTGCTTTGCGCTGCTCGGCGCTGAGCCGATGGATGGGGCAAGCACCGATCACGCCGGGTATGCCGTCAGAGCCCACACGCACCTGTCTGCCGATCATGGCAGCGGCATCAATACCGCCCACAGCTCCGAAGCGCAGTGCGCCATCCGCCGTAATGTCGGTGACCATCATGGCGACTTCGTCCATATGGGCAGCGATCATGATGCGGGGGGCATCGCTTTTTTTGCCGCGTTTCTGCACGATGAGATTGCCCAGACGATCCACCTGCACCAGACAATCGGGCAGGGGAAGCTGTTCCAGTTCTTTCAGGATATAGTTGCGTACGGCGGTTTCTCTGCCGGAAGCACCTGCCAACAGGCAGAGTTCTTTCAGTTCATTCTGATTCACAGATCTCTGCACCTCCCTGCAAATGCCGCAAGCAAAGCGGCGGTCTGTGCCACATCACCGCAGTCGATGATCTCAACGGGTGTGTGCATATATTGCAGCGGAATGGAAACGGTAGCCGCCGCCGCACCGCCGGGTGCCAGTGCCAGCAGATCGGCATCGGTGCCCGTACCATCGGGCATAATCTCTTTTTGATAGGGGATGCCCACCGCCACCGCCGTGCAGATCAACGCCTGAGACAGTGCCTCATCCAGCGTGGACGAAATACCGATGGCAGGACCTTTTCCCAGTGTCATGCAACCGTATGGCTTTTCCCCGTGGGACATGGCAAAGGTAACATCTACGGCAATGGCGATATCGGGCTGTTCTTCGGTAGCGGCAATTCTTGCGCCGCGGCTTCCGCGCTCCTCCTGCGCACTGAATACAACGGTTACGGCACAGGGCAAAGCATCCTTGGGCAGTGCCGCGATCTGTTCTGCGGCACCCAGTACAGCTGCTACGCCGCATCGGTTATCCAATGCAGGGGCTGTGATCCGGTCATGCAGCAGCGGCATGGGCTGCTGTGCAAAATATACCGCATCGCCTAATGTGATTTTTTCTTTTGCGGCATCGGCTGAGGCAAAGCCAAAATCGACACAGAACTGTTCCCATTCAGGTACGGTGCTGTCGCCCTTGTTCAGATGCGGCGGCAGAATGGAGATCACGCCGAACAGCTCTTCACCGCTTTGTGTGCAGAGGATCACGGGCTGTCCCGCAAGCAGGCGGCGGTCGATGCCGCCCACTGCACCGATGCGCACAAAGCCATCATCTGTAATATCGGTGACAAAAAAGCCCACCTGATCGAGATGCGCGCAAAGCATCAGACGGGGCTTGCTGTGATCTGCAAAGTCGCCGATATGCCCAATGACAGAACCGTCACGGCAGACAGCGTCCGGGGCAAAGGGTTTCAGCATCTCGCACAACGATTCTGCGGCACGGTGTTCTCGTCCGGCAACGCCGCGCAGTGCGGCAATTTTCATAATGCGGTCGCGCCATTGCGCCATCATCGGTGGTACACTTCCTTTCGCAAGTGAATAATCATACAGCATATAGTATACCAAAAATCGGCAAAAAAAGCAAGCACCGCCGCCGGTTTTGTATTATGCCACAAAAAAGCACGGCTATGCGAGGGAAAAGGCTATGAAATATCACGGTTATCACGGCGGCAGGGGCTTTTTTCGCTGCAATGCCTGATTGCACCGGCAGATGCTTCAGGCACGCCGACGGGCAGCAGAATCATCTCAGTGAACAGCAAAAAGACCGCATCCACAGCAAACAGGATACGGTCTTTGTACGCTTCGGTCAGATCATCGCTCTGCGGTAGGAGGGATGGGCAGTGGCACCTCCTTGGGGTAGCGTACCACGGCGGCAATGGTGATGTTATCCCTGCCGCCCTTGGAAAGGGCAAGCTGCACCATCTGCTCCAGTCGGGTGGGCAGGTTCTTCGGGCGCGCCATGATCTCCTCGATCTCATCGTTGGATACATAATCGGTCAGTCCGTCGGAGCAAAGCAGCAGCACATCGCCGTGGCGCAGCCCATCGGGGTAAACAAACACATCGGGCTTTGGATCCTCGGTCAGATTGCCCACCACGGGCAGCACAATGTTTCGGTGACTGTGTACGCGCTTCTCGGCGGCAGTGATGGTCCCCTCATCGTACAGCATCTGCACCAGAGTCTGGTCTCGGCTCAGTTGCTTGAGATTGCCGTGACGGTAGCGGTAAATGCGCGAATCTCCCACATTGAAGCAGCGCATTTCGTCATGCTCGTCTATGGCGATGCCGCAAAGGGTGGTCTGCATATTTGCCGCGTGATCGCTGTCGCGGCTCAGGGCGGCAATTGCTTTGTGAATCTCCAGAATACGTCGCCGCAGATTGATTCTTTTTTGGTATTTCACCGTTGCAAGCTGCTCCAGACAACTGCGCGAAGCAAGTTCTCCGGCAGCCTCTCCCGATACGCCGTCACTGACCGCAACCAGAAAGGGCGCAGGCAGCATCATCTGCATGGCACCTTCGGTACGCACCGTATGATGCAGCAGCAGCGCATCTTCATTATGGGGCATAATGCCTTTGTCGGTGATACCACAGCAATAGTACATCGTCGGGTCGCTCCTCTCCAAAGCATCACGGGCGGTAGGGCGACGCAAGCAATGCCGAATACTGCTTGCGGAACGCGTCAAATCTGCCCTCATCCAGTGCGGCGCGGATGCGCTCCATCAGCGTATTGTAGAACCACAGATTATGGGTCACGGCAAGTCTGCCGCCAAGCTGCTCACCTGCCTTGAACAGATGCCGCACATATGCACGGGAAAAATGACGGCAGGTGGGGCAGTCGCACTGTTCGTCAATGGGACGGCTGTCGGTTTCAAAGCAGCGGTTGGTCAGGTGCATAATGCCCTGCCAACTGAATACCGTTGCGTGGCGCGCGTTGCGGCTGGGCATCACGCAGTCAAAGAGATCAATGCCTCTTGCCACGCCCTCAATCAGATTGCTTGGCGTACCCACGCCCATCAGGTAGCGGATCTTGTGAACAGGCATATGGGGTATCACCTGCTCAATGATGTGATACATGACCTCGGTTGGCTCGCCGACGGCAAGTCCGCCAATGGCATAGCCGTCCAGATCCAGTTCTGCGATCTCCTGCATATGCGATATCCGCAGTTCATCAAATGTGCTGCCCTGATTGATCCCGAACAGCAACTGGTGCGGATTGATCGTATCCGGCAGACTGTTGAGCCGCTGCATTTCCGCCTGGCATCGCTTGAGCCAACGGGTGGTGCGTGCGCAGCTGTTTGCGGCATAGCGGTACGGCGCAGGATTCTCCACGCACTCATCAAATGCCATGGCTATGGTAGAGCCTAAATTGGATTGGATGCGCATACTTTCCTCCGGCCCCATAAAAATGCGATGACCGTCAATATGGGATTGAAAGTACACACCCTCCTCCTTGATTTTACGCAGTTGCGCCAGCGAGAACACCTGAAATCCGCCGCTGTCGGTGAGGGTGGGCTTTTTCCAGCCGGTAAAGCCCTGCAAGCCGCCCATGGTACGCACAATGTGGTCACCGGGGCGCACATGAAGGTGGTATGTATTGCAAAGCATCACCTGACATTTCAGTGCATCCAGATCATAGGCGGACACCGCGCCCTTGATGGCACCTGCCGTGGCAACATTCATAAAGCAAGGGGTCTGAAAATCGCCATGTACGGTATGAAATGCACCGCGTCTGGCAGCACCCTCGGTTTTCAGCAATTGATACATGAGCATACTCCGTTTCTTCGTTTGATTCATCCCCCATATTATACCATACTTTTCGCAGATTGTCACGCTCTTTTTTCGGGCTGAGGGAATCTCCGGCGGAGCAACCCAAAAGAGGGCATTGCAGCGCGGCGATTGCACTGCCCAGGGCAAAGATGGTGCACTTGTATCGTCTGGTGCAAGTGCGCGGGATCATTCACAGAAAGTTTACATTTTAGTTGTTCTTGCCGCTTCTGTTTGTCCCATTTGCGGCATATGCTGTTGCAGGGGTGATGAAATGCGATCGTTTCGCAGGGGGGTATTGCTTGTGGGCGTACCTGTATCGGCACTGCTGCTGCTTGCAGGGGCAGCGGCTGCCACCGCAAAGGAGTTTTCCGCTGTGACATATGCCGTATGGGGCGCAGTTGCGTTGACAACAGGCGGATTCTTTGCAGCACTGTATCACTGCCGTGTGCATCGGCACAATGGTCTGCTCCATGGGATGCTGTGCGGTCTTTCGGTGACGGCGTTCTGGTTTTTCGTGGCGTGGCTGGTGAACGGTCATGCAGGATTCGGCTTCCCTATGCTGTGGGGGATGCTGGGTGGCATGGCAGGGGGTATTTACGGCGTGAATCTCCCTGCACCGGCGGCAAGAAAGCAGAGCCATTGCAGTATCCATATCCATGGGCGCGGGGCAGCCTTTGCAGATGCCTGCCGCAAACGCAGGTATCGCAAACCCTGGCAGATGCCTGAAAAATCCACAAGCGATGCCGATAACTGACCGGCGCGATTGTACAAAATGTGCAAAAATCGAAAAAACGGGAAAAACGCTTGAAAAGAATCGGGTTTTATGATATACTGGTTTTATACTTACGCATGAATGGAGGGTACACCATGAAGCATATCAAGACCATCAACAAGGCACAGTTGGCTGCTACCGCCAAGAAGGGCGGCTGCGGCAAGTGTCAGGCTTCCTGCCAGTCTGCTTGCAAGACCTCTTGCACTGTTGCAAACCAGAAGTGCGAGCGCGATTGAATCGCGGAAGCGTTTACCACAAGCTAACACTGCAAAAGGGACAAATTCTGTTTTGTCCCTTTTGTGCGTTTATAGATGCATGAAAGAAAGGAAAATACATCATGATTCATAAGTATCAATTGGGCGGATTCAACATTGTACTGGATGTGAACAGCGGCGGCGTGCATCTGGTGGATGATCTGACCTATGCACTGCTGGATGCCGTTGACACACCGTTGCCCAAGGAATGCCCTGCTGCAGTGGTGGATGCCCTTGCCGCAAAGTATGACCGCGAGGAGATCCTTGCCTGCTATGCGGAGATCATGGAGCTGGTAGCGGCAAATATTCTGGATTCTGCGGATACCTTTACCCAGTATGGCGTGGTTTCCGTTCCTTCTCCCATCAAGGCGCTGTGCCTGCATGTTTCCCATGATTGCAATCTGCGCTGCAGCTATTGCTTTGCCTCTACGGGCGATTTTGGCGGCGGGCGAATGCTCATGGATGCCGAAACCGGTAAAAAAGCCATTGATTTTCTGGTGGCAAATTCCGGCGACCGCGTGAATCTTGAGGTGGATTTCTTCGGCGGTGAGCCGCTGATGAGTTGGAATGCCGTCAAGGAGATCGTTGCCTATGCCAGAAGTCTGGAAAAGAGCATCGGCAAGCGGTTCCGCTTTACCATGACCACCAACGGTATGCTTCTCGATGACGACAAGATCGACTATCTGAACAAAGAAATGAGCAATGTCGTGCTTTCCATTGATGGCAGAAAGGAAGTCCATGACCGTGTGCGCCCCTGTCCCAACGGCAGCGGCTCCTACGACCGTATCCTGCCGATGTTCCGCAAGCTGGTTGCACAGCGCGGCCCCAAGGATTATTATGTCCGCGGCACCTTTACCAAGTACAATCTTGATTTTTCCGAGGATGTCTGGCATCTCTATGAGCAGGGCTTCGACCAGATCTCGGTAGAGCCCGTGGTTGCCCCTGCAGATATGCCCTATGCCCTGACGGAGGCGGATCTGGATACCATCGCGGCAGAATACGAACACCTTGCCAAACGAATGCTGGAAAATGAAAAGAAGGGCGGCAAGTTCAATTTCTTCCACTTCTCCATTGATCTGGATAACGGCCCCTGCGCCATCAAGCGTCTGCGCGGCTGCGGCAGCGGCAACGATTATGTTGCCATTACCCCCGATGGCGATATCTACCCCTGCCACCAGTTTGTGGGTGTTGAGGGCTTCCGCATGGGCAGTATTCTGGACGGCACCTTCGATGCATCCATCAAGGCGAAATTTGCGGCAGCCCATGTGGGTAATAAGCCCGAATGCCGTGCGTGCTGGGCGAAATTCTATTGCAGCGGCGGATGCAACGCCAACAATTATCTCTATGAGGGCGATATCCTCAAGCCCCATCAGATCTCCTGCCGCTTGCAGCAGAAGCGTCTGGAGTGCGCCATTATGATGCAGGCTGCACGCTTTGCCGCAAAGGAAGAAGCGTAAGGTTTTCTCATATGCGATACAGGATCGCCCCTACCGTGTGTGCCGGCAGGGGCGATTTTTTGCGCAGATTCACGGCACCAATCGGGACTGTATCGTTCCGGCGGTCAGCGCGGCAATGACTTATTATCGCTCTTCAAAAAAGCGGTCAGGGCACAATACCCTGACCGCTTTGGTATTACTGAATCGGTGCCCCCAGCACATCATACGAAACCATACCTGCCAGATATTGCAGCAGCAGAGTGGCATCGTTGCCGTTGATATCGCCATCATTATAGCATTGTGCATTGACAATGCCCTGATCGGTGACAACCGCTTCGATATCCTCGGAGATAAAGCGGCTGAGCAGCACAACATCGTTGATTTTCACCTTGCCGTCGCAATCCACATCACCATAGTTTACAGTGGGAGCATCGGGCTGTGTGGTTTCGGTGGTCTGTGAGGGAGTGGTGGTGATCGGCTTGCCGTCGGGTGCAGGATTGGCACTAATGGAGCCTTTGCCGGTTGTGCCGTCCGGCTCGGTGCCGAAAATCAGGGTATCGCTCTCATAGACGGTCACATACTCGGTTTTGATGTTTTCTTCGCCGTTAAGACCCTGTGCGGAATAGTCATTGGAAGCGTCCCAACCGCTGCCGTAATTGGGGTAAACCAGTGCCAGCAGAATTTCGCACTGATATTGCCCTTCGGAGATCGGCAACACCACGCGGCCATCGGGGAAGTTGACCTCTACATAATAGATATTGTCCTTGTAGTGCTGCATACTCGATACGGTTGCAGGTGCATATCCCTTGCCGCTGTACATTTCCGACTGATTGCGGTCGCAGCGAATGGTCACATCGCTTGCAGAGAAGCCTGCATCAATGACCTCGCTGAGATCCACAAAGTAGCGCATGGAAAGATCATCCACCACGCGGGCAGGCCATGCGGTTTTGTTGGTCATTTTCAGCGAGATGGTGGAGCAGGAGGCATCTGCCTTATGCTTTGCCTCTACGAACAGTTCGTCATCCCTGACCTCGGGGTAGGGGAATGCAGGGTCGCTTTTGCCGCCGTATTCGGTCACCATCCTGCACAGCAGTGCAGTGTATGCCGCGTTGTAGTCGGTTGCAACCTCGTTGTTGATGTAGTTGTTGCGGTCGTCCACATATTCACCCTCCTGGGTGGGGCCGCCCACCAGTGCGCCGTACAGGATGTGTCTGCTCTGCTCCGGATCGTAGAAGCTGTTGTTGGATGAGCCGTGGGCAGTACGGTGATGAGGGTTCAACGGTGCGGTGTCGTTGTAGCCCACCGCATAGGCTCTGCCGTCGGGATTATCGCCCAGGCAGTAGTTGATCTGTGTTTCTGCCAGCGTGCGGTAGGTCTCGTGCTTGGCATCATTGGCAAAGAGGGTATCGGCAGCCACCGCTACAATCCAGCCCACACCGTTTGCATATCGCAGGCAGCCCCAGCCATCGACATAGACTGCACCGTCGGGCAATTTGCTTTTGGAGCCTTCCCAGTACTCCAGATGCTTTCTGACCTGCTCTTTCCATGTGGCATCGCCTGTATTGAGTGCATACAGCAGCGTGCCGCCCTGTTGCACATCATCCCAGCACTGTGCCCACGAATACTTGTACTCATCCGAGCCCAATTCCTTACCCAGATTGGGGATATACGATGTTGCCTTATCCAGATATGCCGCATCACCGGTTGCGATATACAGCCAGTTTGCACACCAGAACAGCTCATCGTAAAAATGCGAGGAACGGTAGAAGTTCGCGGCATCGGAATCCGCGTAGGTGGCATCGCTTTCGTCGGCATCTGCCATAGTAAAGTAGTTCTTTGCGTGGGCGAGATAATCATCCAGCACAGCAGCATCTACCTTTCCTTGCAATGCGCAGTATCCCGCCGCCAGAGCAGCACCCATCTCCGCCGTTACCGCGGAACAGTCTCTGCCTTCCAGATGCCCTCTTGGCTCAGTTACGCCTTGATCGAGCATACCGTATTCCAAAAGCTCCACGCTGCCCCACCAACTGTGATCGTGCTGACCATTGCCCACTTGGTAGATCACGCTGTTGCCGAGGTCGCAGGCGGCCAGATAATCCAGCACCCATTTGAGATTGTTGACATAGTTGGTCATTTCGCCGCAAGCTTCAACGCCCTCGGGATACTGATACAGTCCCCATGCGAGCATGGCAGCAGAATAGGACATCGGCAGATTGAACTTGACATGATCGCCTGCGTCATACCAACCGCCGTTGAGATCGTCCTCCACCGTGGCATCGCCGCGCCATTCCACGCGATTCCATTGGGGCAGCTCGCCGGCCTGCTGGCATTCGTAGAAAAACAGCGACATCTGCAATGCTTTTGCGTAGTCAATCTCTGCCGCCGCCGAAGCAGCCACAGGCGTGATTTGCATACTGCCGCACAGTACCGCCGCCGCGGCGGTCAGTGCCTGTAGGCGATGTTTTCTTTTCATGAAATCCCTCTCCTTTTCTCAGATATGAAAGCATAAAATCTCATAATAGCATTATGCCATATTTCGGCGTAGTTGTCAAGTAGGATTTGTTATTTTGTCATAACGGTCTATCATGGGATGGTCAACTTCACTATACGATTCATGGGCTTCCAAAGGGACATTGTCCCTTTGGCGGAGTCCAGAGGCAGAGCCTCTGGTGGGGTGTGGGGCAACGGCACATAAAAAAGCCTGAGAAGAACCCGCTTCTCAGGCTTCGCAATTGCTGTTTCTTGCTTTACTTCAAGAATCCGTTGAGAATATGCTCCTCGGCTTCTTCCTCGGTCAGGCCCAGTGTCATCAGCTTGAGCAGCTGATCGCCGGCAATTTTGCCGATGGCGGCCTCATGAATCAACTGTGCATCGGTGCAATTGGCGCGGATGGCAGGAATCGAGCTGATTTTTGCATTCCCCATAATGATGGAATCGCACTGCACATGGCCAAAACACTTGGCGTTGCCCGTCATGCAGGGGAAGAACACCTGCTCGGATGCTTCCTGCGCAACAGAGCGCGAAAGGATACGGGACGTGGAATCCTCACCATCGAGAAAAATATCCACATGGGATTCCGCTTTCTGGGAGCCATGGGTCAGCAAACGCTCGGTCAGCGTCGCCTCTGCACCCTTGCCTACATGAATGGTCGTGATACGGTTGGTGGAATCAATTCCGCGTATCTGTGTCATGTCCATCTCAATGGTCGCGCCTTCCTCCAGATACACAACCGTGGTCGGGTTCATGATTCTGGCACCAGTGCCCTCGCCCTGCCCGTAATGCTTTTCCACGTATTTTACATGGGCATTCTTGCCCACATAGAATGTATGCACGCCACTATGGGTGCTGGTTTCGCTGCCTGCATTGTGGATGCCACAGCCAGCAACGATCAGCACATCGCTGTCCTCACCGATATAAAAATCATTTTCCACGGATTCCTGAATGCCGCTTTGGGAGAGAATCACGGGAATATGCACGCTCTGATTCACAGTGCCTGCCGCAATGCGGATCTCAATGCCGTCTGCGCCCTCTTTTGGGGTGATCTGGATCTGGTCGGTGCTGTTGCGCGCCGCACTTTTGCCGTCTTTACGGATATTGTAGGCTCCCTGGGGAATCTCATGCAGAGAAGCAACGGTTTCCAGTAAGCTGCGGTCGATATCATTCATCAGCAGTTGCCTCCTTTCTGCTGGGGCTCAATTGCCTTGCAGGTAAATACGGTATCTTTTACGATCTGCGGCAAGATCTCTGCAGGGGTACCCCTGCCGCTGATTTTGCCATCGGAAACCATGAGAATGGAATCCGCCATGGAGAGGATACGCTCCTGATGAGAGATGACCAGAACGGTCGCGTTGCGCTTGTCGCGCAGTGCGCCAAAGGTTTCGGTCAGACGAGAGAAGCTCCAAAGATCAATACCGGCTTCCGGCTCATCAAAAATCATGAGATTGGCGTTACCGGCGAGTACAGTCGCGATCTCAATACGTTTGACCTCTCCGCCCGAAAGGGATGTGTTCACTTCGCGGTTGAGATAATCCTTTGCGCACAGACCCACCTGTGTCAGCAGCGCACATTGTTCACTGTGGCTGAGGGTTCTGCCGGCGGCAACGGTCAGCAGATCACATACAGTCAGCCCTTTGAAACGGGGCGGATGCTGGAATCCATAGCGAACACCCAGCTTTGCGCGCTCGGTGATGGAAAGGGCGGTGATGTCGGTGCCGTTCCAGATGATCGAGCCGCCCGTGGGCTGTGCAAGACCCATAATACACTGGGCGAGGGTGGTTTTGCCGCCGCCGTTGGGGCCGGTAATGACCATGAAGTGATTTGGCTCCACAGTCAGATCAATTCCGCGGAGAATGCCCATTTGTTTGCCATCGGCAGCCACGGAATATTGTAAATTCTGAATTTGTAACATGATGGATTTCTCCTTTCCGTATGTGCGATTGCACACAGTCCTATTTTACCATATACTGCATAAAAAGTCAAGGCGAGGATGATAGGTCAGCGCACCGCAAGGGTGTTCCCATCAATACGATCCATATTTTGCCCATGGGGCGCATCCCTATACAAAAAGCCAACGGCGAGAAATTCTCTGCGCCGTTGGCTGAGCTTGGTATGCAATTAACGGTGTCTGCCACCGCCGCCGTGGGAATGTCCGCCGCTGGAATGGTGTGAGCTTCCGCCGCCGCCACCACCACCGCCGCTATTGGAACTGATGCGTGTACGGGTGCGGTACTGACGGATGAACATATCTTCCTTAATGTTGAATTTTGTTTCGTTCTGGCTGATATAATTGGTGGGGGTCAGTGCTTTGGTGAACTTATAGCTGTTCTTGATGCACGCATTGGACACCAGACACACAATCAGACCGATGATGAGACCCATGGGCAATGCAGGAAACAGACGAAACCGGAACCACCACGGCAGAGAATCTGCTTTGATGAGCTGGTCGCCTTTGAGATACATATACTGATCGGTATCCCGCTCATACACATACGCATGATCGGGAACGCCTTTCTGATACAAGCGTTCGGTTACCACGCAGAAATCCTCGATGGCGGCGTAGGTTTCGCCTGCAAGGATATGATCCCACATATAGTCGAAAATCTCGTCTACACGGTTGTCCTCGGCACCATTGTAGAAGTAGAACTGTCCTTTGCCTGATGTGGAAATGTAATCGTATTTGGTGCTGTTGTTGATCAGCAGCAGGATACCATCGGTATCCACGCCGTACTGGGGATTGAACAGCTCGTCGTAGTTGTTATCGGCGGTGTTTTCCACATCATTGTCGCCGTAGAAGACGGTTTCGGGGCCGTAGATATACACCGCCACATACATATCAATGGTTTCACTCAGCGCCTGGATGCGTGTATTGGCAAGTTCCCGTTCCGAGTCCGTCAGGATGCCCTGCACATCGTAAACGCCGCAGTTTTGGATGCAGTTTGTGTACTGTCGCTCTGCCGAAGCCGTGATACTGCCGCAGGGGAGCATCATTGCAGCCGCAGCCAGTGCACCGAAGAACGGACGGAACATCTTGTTTTTCATAAGAAGAACCCTCCAATCAATGTGCTGATGAGAGCGACCGCAGCGGCAAGCCCCGCACTGAAGCCCCACATTTTGGATTTGGAAACGGGAGGCTCACCTGCAAACTTTCCGGTCTGCCCGTTGATGGCAAACTCGTAGGTCTTGCCCTGGTAGCGATAGGTCATGAACCACACGGGCAGCAGCATATACTGCCATTCGGTGCTGAGCACCTTGATATCGGAATGGGTGACCGAAAGGGAACTGTATCCCGTGGCAGAGGAGCGCAGCAGCGAATCACAAGCCTGTACTGCACGCTTTTGCACGCGGGGAAATACTGCCGCCATGTTCAGGTCGTATTTTTCCGCGAGGAATCCGCTTAAATACTGCATAGCAAAGGGTTGTGTCGCCTGATAGTCAAAGGGCTCCAGCGCCTCCATCAGTTCATCGCTGATATGGCTGGCGCCGTCGGCAGGGATACCGCGCAGCACAACGGTGGCGTTCCGTTTGACGGCAAACTCCTTGGTTTCGGTGATGCGTGTGTCGCCGCTGGTCCAGCTGCGCACCTGTTTGCCCAGTGCTTCCATATCCGCCGCGTTTTCACAGTCGGTGACCCAGAACGGGACGTACAGACCCACCATTTTTTCCATTTGGTCATCGGTGTTGAAATCATTGGGTAAGAACCGTTTTTTCTTGCACCAGTTTTTGAATTGGCTGAGTGCTGCATTGCGGTCAAGCTGAAAGGGGATCACCTTCGCGGGGCGGTATTCGCCTGCAACGCGCCCCTGTAGGATCACGGGGCTGTGGCAGTAGTAACAGAAGGTTGCAGCGGTGTTATCATCCGCCATGACCTCTGCACCACAGCTTTCGCAGTGATAGTAGCCCGTACTCTCAGTGAATGCTTCCGTTTCCTGCTGCTGTTCGGGGGTAATGCTTTCCAGCTTTTCTTCCTGCTTGGCAGCGATGTATTCCATCTCCTGCTTGGTAAAGCTGCTCTGGCAATACTCACAGCGAAAATCCTGCTGCTGGGCGGCGAATACAAGCTCTGCGCCACAGTTGGGACATTTGAATGCAACAGATTCCATGGGCAATTATCCTCTGGGCTTGCCGCAGTTTGAGCAGAAGTTCCCCTGATTGGTCATACCGCAGCCACACTGCCACGGGCCGTTTGCTGCCGGACGCTTTGCGCCGCAGTTTGCACAGAAATTACCCACATTGCTCATGCCGCAGCTGCACTGCCAGCCGTTGTTGGCGGCAGGGGCAACCGGCTGCTGCATGGGCTGCTGTGCAGGCTGTGTGTTCTGGAAGATGCCGGACATGGCAGCCATGCCTGCGCCCATACCCATAAATGCCGTACCTGCACCGGCTGTATTGGCACCCGCTGACTGCAAGCCCTGGGCTGCCGCGCTCTGTACAAAGGCGCTCCGGATATTGGGATCCTGCATCATGGCACCCTGATTACGCATATTGATGAGCTGTTTGCTTTCCTCATCGTAGCTGATGTTGGCAATGGCAACGCTTACAATCTCGAAGCCGCGCTGTGCGCGCCAGTCGGCATCCAGTACATCTGCCATCTGCTTGGAAAGTTCCATGGACTTGGCACCCAGCGAGGAGATGCGCACGCCCTCTTCGGAAAGCTTACCAAAGGCAGTTTGCAGCGCGCAGAGGAACTCGTTGAGGAACTGCTCGTTGACATCTACAATATCAATATGCTCTGCACCCTTGGGCAGCACTTCCTGATAGAACAGCACTGGGTCAGTGATGCGGATGGAATAGGTACCGTGGCAGCGTACAAACAACTCTGCCTGATAGAAGTTATCGAAATACTGTAAGGCGTTGCGTGTGCCAAAGCGGATGCCGCGCAGCTCCTGCAAATTGAGGAACATGACTTCCTGGGATGCAGAGGGGATGCCGTTGAAACGGAAACGGTTGAAGCTATCCTTGACGGAATCTGCTAGCTGACCGTTGAAGATTGAGGGGGTAGAGCTTGCAAATACCTTGTAATAGCCGGGATATGCGCTGTAATCCACGATCTGACCGCCATCCAGCAGCAACATTGCCTGCTTTTCAGCAACCTGGATCACGGAGCCGTTGGAGATGATATTCTCACTGCGCTTGTTTTTCTTGGTGTTGACGGGGTAGCCCTTTACGGCAACGGTAGAAACACCCATTTTTGCAGGCTGAACAACCTCCAGCCAGGAATCGGCCAGTGCGCCGGAAACAGACGATACAGCAGCTTGAATCAAACCCATGATAAAACCTCCTAAAATATGCAGTCCTTGTACTTCTTGCAGTTTACTGATTTTGGAAACGCAAAAAAACAGCATTCCATGATCATTATAGCATATTTCCAAAGCAAATGCAAGTGCTTTCTGCGAGAATTCATTGACCGCAACTGTTCTTTTTCTACAATTTACCCTTGACAAACAGGGGGATATATGGTAGAATATGACCATAAGAAGGATGGACATATCGGTAAATCATGGAGAGGAGGCGAGACCGTTGGAATTAACACCCCAGCGCATGGAGCATTCCCGCAAAAATTTTAATGTACTCATCGCCATGCTGGAGCAGAAGCAACTGAAATATGTGATTGAGGAAAACCGACAGGATTTCGCCCATGTGCGCATCCGCTTTACCGGTGAGGATTTGCCGATGGATTTGCATTTGCTGTTTCGTCCGGAGCGGCAGATGGTGTCGCTGTATTCCCCCATGCCCTTTACCGTGCCCGCAGGGCGCAACGGGGATATGGCAATTGCAGTTTCTGCGGCGAATCATGGGTTGGCAGATGGCTCTTTTGATTTTGACTACAATGCAGGTGCATTGCGGTTTCGTTTGACGGCTGCCTTTATGGAAACGACTCTGAGCGCGGCTCTGTTCGAGTACATGATCTATGTTGCGGCGGATACCATTGACCGCTATAACGACCGTTTTCTGGCGCTGAGTGATGGCAGTATCACCCTGATGGATTTTTTGCATTTTGATGCACAGCACGGCAAGCAGCCGAAACCGGAATCTGAACAAACGGAGAAAAGCCAATGCGAAAGTATCTGACCGAGTATTTAAGCCGCATCGAGGATTTGCTCAAGCGCAATGTGCCGCTGGATTATGATGAGCTGATACGGAATCATTTGCAGAAAATTGAGTTTATGCAGCATGAGCGACTGATCCATTTTCTGGTGACGATGCTCTTCGCCTTGGGGCTGTTTTTGATGATGGGAACATTCCTCGTTGCAGAAACGGTACTGCTGCTGCCGCTGCTTTTTTTGATTTTGATTCTGTTGATTCCGTACATCCTGCACTATTATTTTCTGGAAAATTCCGTGCAGAAGATGTATCGCATTTATGACGAGCTGAATCATCGCCGTCTGGAGCGTAACCGCTTGCAGCGTGAGGCTGCAGAGCGTGCAGCGATCGTCAATGCAGTATCTGCAAAGCCTTCTGCGGAAAGCAGTGCAGAGGAAGAATGCGCCGCGAAGCAGGCGCCGGAATGTGTTCCCCCGATTTGAAAGGAATGAGATCCCCATGGAGTTATACCGTCCCGTAACCAATCAAGAATATGACGCCATTGCCGCAAAGGGTTTTGCAGGCTTCCCGACGCAGAGTGACAAGCCGCTGCTGGCACTGCTGCTTTCCTATGAGGGAGCAAAACAGATTGCCCGCCACCTGCATATGCCTGACGGTGACTGCGATGTGTATGTGCTCAGTTGCATTGTGGATGATGCATATATCCGACAGTTTCCTGTGCAGAATGCAGACAATATCAACCGCCGTGCGCTGTGGCTTTCCACCGATGAGACCGACATCCTCAACCAGCACTTGATCGGCAAGATTCGCGTGGTGGAGCATTTTCAGCCTGCACCCGAAGAACGCGATACCTTTTTTGTATGATGATCACTGCCGCATGGAGCGTTTCTGCTCTGTGCGGCGTTGGCTTGCATGAACGAATCTGAAAAAAGGAGCTTTTACAATGGCAATGACGATTTTGTATCCCGTGGGCAAGCAGTTGTATGTCAATCTGACGAACCGTTGCCCCTGTAACTGTACTTTCTGCATCCGTCATAACGGCGACGGTGCATATGGCTCTGATAGCCTGTGGCTGGAGCATGACCCCACATTTGAGGAGGTAAAGGCAGCGTTTTCGGCGTATGATCTCTCCCAGTGGACGGAGCTTGTATTCTGCGGCTACGGGGAGCCTACTTCGGCACTGGAGCTGCTGCTGCAAACGGCGGCATACGCAAAATCGCTGAAGGGTTGCCCACCTGTGCGTCTGAATACCAACGGCCTTGCGGATCTGATTCACGGCAGAAGCACCGCTGCGGAGTTTGCAGGTAAGTTTGATGTGATCTCCATTAGCCTGAACGCCGGCACTGAGGCGGAATATATGGCTGTTACCCGTCCCAAATGGGATAACGCCTTCGCTGCCATGCAGGAATTTGCCAAATCGGTGAAGGCGTATGTTCCCAAGGTGATGTTCACCGTGGTGGATGTGATCTCCAAAGAGGAAATTGCCGCAGCGCAGGCGGTTGCAGATGCCGCAGGCATTCCGCTGCGAGTGCGCGAGTATATCGCAGAGTAACGAGAAAGGGTAGAATAGAAATGTCTTTTAAAAGTAGCATGAAACGGTTCGCAGCGGTGACACTGAGCATCTCGATGCTCAGTGCTGCAACCGCCTGTACCGATCGTTCTACCGATGCGTCTGGAGTTTCCTCCGACAGTGCATCGGTGAGTTCCACGGCAGATCGGGTTGTATCCGATGGCACCGCAAGAGTCTATATCGAAAACGGCGAGTTTAAGGTCAACGGCGAGAATATCTGGTTCAGCGGCACCAATACCCCATGGGATAACTGGGATGACTTCGGCAGAGAATTTGACGCATCGTTCTGGGACAGCCACTTTGCTGATCTTCACGAAGCAGGCATCAATTCTTCCCGTGTGTGGATTCTATGCAGTGGCGACTACGGCATTCAGTTTGATGCCAATAACCATGTCACAGGCATGACCGACCAGTTCTGGGCAGATGTGGATTCGCTGATGGAAATCGCCGCCAAGCATAAGATCTACATTATGGCAACCATGATGTCCTTTGACTGCTGCAAGGAGGGTAATAAGAATTACAAGCGGTTCCGTCATATCATCAATGATGAGCCTGCCCTGCAAAGCTATATCGACAACTACATTGTGCCCTTTGCCAAACGCTATGATAGTAACGATTATCTGTACAGCATTGATATCTGCAACGAGCCGGACTGGATCAACGAGAATCAGGAGTGTGGCAAAATTGATGTGCAGCCGTTGGTGAATTTCTACGCCAAGGTTTCCGCGGCAATTCACCAGAACAGCGATATCCTGGTGACAACGGGCATTGCCATCATCCGTAACAATTCCGACAAGCACAAGCTCAACTGGGTTGGCGATGCAGCCATGAAGCAGTACGGCGGCGATGATGCCTGCATGGATTTCTACTCCGTGCATTTTTACGACTGGATGCTGCAATGGTATGGCAATCCTTTTGTGATGACGCCCGAACAGTACGGTCTGGATACCTCTAAACCCAATGTCATGGGCGAATGCTCTGCCCTTGGCTCGCAGAAAGAGAACATGGATCTTTGCCAGGCGGCGCAGTCGCTGTATGATAACGGGTGGGACGGCGTGTTCCCGTGGACTTCCAACGGATCCGATGCAAACGGCGGCTTCAATGAGGTCAGCGCATACGGCAAGCAAATGCTAGCACAGATTCCCGAACTGATCTTTCCCATGGAACATTGATTGCTGCATACATAGCCCAGATAACAACCCACACAGGGTTCGTTTCCCATAGCGTCCCATGATATAAACACGCAAAACGACCGTACCTCTGATGCAGTACGGTCGTGTGTTCATCTGCTTGGTGATTATGCCTCAAGGCTTGCAAGCATCTTCAGAATTGCCACAGCGTCTCCGCTGCCAACACCTGCGATGCCGTCGGCATCGGCATTTGCCATACCCGTGGCAGAAATGATAACCGTTGCGTCCTCTGCCATAAAGCGGTTCAGCAGAATCACATCACCGATTTTGACAAAGCCGTCGCAGTTCACATCGCCTGCCAGTGTGGCTGCGGGAGTGGGTTCGCTGGTGGTTTCCGTAGCAGTCGTTGTGGTGGTTGTTGTGGTTGTAGTAGTTGTAGTAGTTGTGGTAGTAGAGCTTGCGGGTGCATCGTCCATGCTGACTGCCATATAGTACAGGAACACAGAGCCATCGCCCTTTGTAATAGTGTGGGTACCTGCGGCAAGCTCCATGGTGAATACACCGTCTGTGGGGACATTGTACGCGTTGCCGTCCACCTTAAAGGAAGTGCCGTTCTGCATCACCAGTGTCAGCGTCGCAGCAGTGGTGGTGGTGAATCCGATATTGGTCGAAGATTCCATCTTCAGGCAGGTGGTCAGATTCAATCCCCCGTAATTCATGCTGCCCTTGCTGTCGGAAAGATTGCCCGTAATGGAATAGAAGCTGCTGGATGTGCCGTGCTCCGTGAAGTTGTGGATATATCCGGATGTCACAATGGGATCAGTAACAGCGCCGCTGTTGGTGGTTGTGGTTGTTGTGGTGGTAGAGGTGGAAGTACCGCTTGTGGTAGTGCCGGTCACTATGGGATCCGGTGTTGTGCCGATGTAAGAACCACTGCCAATGGCAACGATTGCATCATCATAGCCGACCAGTGCGGCTTTTAGCTCCGGAATCACAGAAGAATTGCTGTCCTCGGTGCTGTTATCAAAATCCCACTGGAAGTCGCCGCCGTTGATTCTGCCTGCCCATGCCTCTACAATGGCAGGTACATCTTCGGCTGCATCTACAGAATAGCTGTACATATCACTTGCAGTATCGAAATTATTGTAGGTCGCGCCGCCGTTTGTCGCTTTCACGGAGGAGGGCACCTGCTCGGTTCTGGAGGAAGCATCATAGCAGTCAAAATCGCTGCTGCTCTGGCTGTAGGGCTTGTAGGAGCCGGCACCGACGATCACATTGCCAAATGCCTTAATCATGCCGCCTGTTTCGCCGGAAAGGGTATTTTCGGTATCAGAGCCTTGCGTAGAAATAATCATGGGCTTGTTGCAGTTGCGGAAGTAGTTGTTCTCGGCAAAAATATCGGAATCTGTTGTAGAACCGATGCCGTACTTGGCGTTGCCGTCATAATAGTTATTGTACACATGGACGGTTGCGACTCTCACACGAGGGTGACGGGAATCGGAATGGTCATACCAGTTGTGGTGGTAAGTGATGTAGTTGGAGGTATCGCTGCCGTTTGCGCCCTGCAAATTACACTTTCCGTTATCCCAGAAGTGGTTGTAGGAGTGGGTGACATGGTGGGATTTTTTGGTATCCAGTGCGCCGTCGCCCTTCACCTGGTCTGCATCGGAGCCTGCATCGCCGTAGAAGAAATCGCAGTTATGCACCCAGCAGTAGCTGTTGCCCTGCTGCAAGCCGCAGTTGTCGCCCTCATCGCTGTTGCAGTTCATAAAGCCCAGATTGCGCACCTCGACATTGACGCAGTTTTTCAGTACAATGCCGAAGCCGTTCATGGTCGCGTCATTGCCGATGCCCTCAAGGGTCATGCCTGCGGTGACAGTATCCACCAGCAAATCGCCCTTTGCCATGTTGCCGGGGTCGGTGATATTGCCGATGAAGCGGATTGCCATCGGGCGGCTTTCCTTTCCCTTTTTATATGCGGTAATGATATTCTGCACGCCCTGGATGGTCTGCACACCCTTGCCGTCTGGGTCGATCTCTGCGGTTACGGAATCCTTGTTGGCATCGGTGACATAAATCACGATGGCATTTGCCTTGAGCGTACCATCGGCATTGTATGCACCCATTGCCTTACCGTTTGTGAAGGCAAAGCCCTCGCGGTCATGGGCGGTTACGGTCACATTGACTTCCGCTGCCCTGGAGGCATCCTCGCCGCCGCTGATGACGGGCACTACCTTCATGGTGTAGCCGCCTGCCGCCAGACCCACCGCATCGGCGCGGTAGTAGCCGTTATACTGGCGGATCAGCATACTGTCGATCCGGGTGCCGTTGCAGTATACATTGTAGCCCTCGGCTTGATCCACCGGCGCCCACTGGCAGTATGCGGATTCAAAAAAGCCGCTGGATTCGGTAAAAACCACCGTGCTTGCAGCATAAACCACCGCAGATGGTACTTCGGCGGTGGGTATTGCCACACTGCCAAACAGAATTGCAGCACCGCAAAGTGCGGCTGCAAAGCGCATATTGTTGGAACCCATTGTAATTACCCCTCTTTATTATGATTGAATCGTGGCACAGGGCAGATTTGTGTTGTACTGTTGTACTGCTGTACTGCTGTACCCTATATAACAGTATACTGTATTTTTGTCCGTGAAGCAATGAACAATATTCGCTTTTTCCTGCACAATTATCCAAGAGACGGATACGCAAAGCCTGAAACATCGAAAAAACAGCTGATTTTTTGCTGAAATTTGTGCGAAGTCACAAAAAATGGTGAAAGTGTTGTGTGAGGCTTGACATTCGACGAAAAACGTGGTATCCTAGTCTTAGCACTCAGGGAGAGTGAGTGCTAGCACATGAAAACAAGGTTTGCGAAATCATTGGGAAGGCGGTGAAAACATGGATGATAGAAAGCTGAAAATACTGGCTGCCGTGGTCGATGCCTATGTGACAACCGGTGAGCCGGTGGGTTCCAAAGCGATTGCAGCTTTGCCAGATATCAATGTTTCGCCAGCCACCATCCGCAATGATATGGCAGTGCTGGAACAACTGGGGCTTCTGGAACAGCCCCATACTTCCGCGGGACGTGTGCCGACCTTTCAGGGCTACAAACTCTATATAGATAAGTGTATGCCGGCACGGCCCATCCCCGAGCAGGACAAAGCACGGCTTGACCGCATCTTTGAGGAAACCGAGACCTATGATGAGGAACTGCTGATCCAATCGGCGACCACAGCATTGGCGGAGATCACCCATTGCGCTGCCGTGGCAGTCAATGCGATGCCGCAGTTTTCGGTGATATCCAAGGTTGAGATCATTCCCACAGGCAAGCGGTTGTATGTCATATTGCTGATTACCTCCGCAGGCAACATCAAAAACAAAGCCTGCCGGTTGGAAATCGACTTGAACGAAGAACAGCTTGCGTTCTTTCAGTCGTTCCTGACACAGCATCTCCACGGCGTTTCGCTCAATGAACTTTCACCGGAGCGCATGGAGCAGTTGATTACTGCTATGGGCACCTATATGGTTACGCTGGGACCCTTGGTGCAGGGGCTGTACGAACTGAGCCGCGACATGATGCAACGGGAGCTGACCGTCAACGGCACGCGTAACCTGTTGACCTGCGAGGAACTGGATACCATGGATATCGTGCAGTTTATGGAGCATCAGGACGCGATCATGCCAATGCTCAACGAAACATTCAGCGGCATTCATGTGAAATTCAGCGACGAAAACGCAAACGCAGAAAATCAAACTTTCGTTATCGGCAATTCCAGTATGATTGTCGGGCAGTATCACAAGGACGGCAGGGAAGCCGGAAGGCTGGGGCTCATTGGTCCTATGCGGCTGGATTACGCCAAGATCATTCCCTACCTTGAATATATCACCCAAAAGATCACCGATCTGATTTCTGAAAAGGAGGATGAACCACTATGACCGATGCAATGAGCGATACACCGTACAGCAAGAACACCGCCCCGGAGGAAACCGTGCCTGAGCAGGAAAGCGATTTTCTTGAGGAGGAAGCACCCTTTTCCGAAACCGATGACGGTGAGCCGGAAATCATTGAGCTGCCCCCCGAGCAGAAAGCCTTGCAGGAGGCAAACGATAAGTATATGCGCCTGTTTGCCGAGTTTGACAACTATCGCAAGCGTACTGCCAAGGAGAAAACCGAAAGCTATCAGGATGCCGTAGCAAAAACCGTTCTGACGCTGTTGCCTGTTGTGGATAACTTTGAGCGCGCCATGGCAGTTTCCTGCGCCGATGCGGCGTTCCAAAGCGGCATGGAGAAGATCTATCAGCAGCTATGTGAGGCGCTTGCAAAACTCGGTGTCACCGAGATCCCCGCACTCAATGAGGCATTTGACCCCAAGGTGCATAACGCCATCCGCCAGATTGAGGACGAAAACTTTGGCGAGAATATCATTTGTGAGGTCTACCAGAAGGGCTACCGACTGGGTGACCGCATTGTCCGCCACGCAATGGTATCTGTCGCAAACTGCGTCTGATGCCGACAATATAACAACCCCAAACATTTGAAGGAGGAACTTTATCATGAGCAAGATTATCGGTATTGACCTGGGTACAACCAATTCCTGTGTAGCAGTGATGGAGGGCGGCAACGCCGTCGTCATCCCCAACGCCGAGGGTGCAAGAACCACCCCCTCTGTAGTGGCAGTTTCCAAGACCGGCGAGCGTCTGGTTGGTCAGATCGCAAAGCGTCAGGCAATTACCAACCCCGATAACACCGTTATTTCTATCAAGAGAAAGATGGGCAGCAATCAGAAGGCACAGATCGCCGGCAAGGCATATACCCCGCAGGAGGTTTCCGCAATGATCCTCCAGAAGCTGAAAGCAGATGCCGAGGCTTATCTGGGTGAGCCTGTTACCGAGGCTGTGATCACCGTACCTGCATATTTCACCGACTCGCAGCGTCAGGCAACCAAGGACGCAGGTCAGATCGCAGGTCTGAATGTACGCCGTATCATCAACGAGCCTACCGCAGCGGCACTTTCCTACGGTATTGATAAGGAAGAGCAGCAGAAGATCATGGTGTTTGACCTTGGCGGCGGTACCTTTGATGTTTCTATCATCGACATGGGCGACGGTGTTACCGAGGTGCTCGCAACCGCAGGTAACAATCACCTGGGCGGCGATGACTTCGATCAGCGCATCATTGACTGGATGATCGAGGAGTTCAAAAAGGCTGAGGGCATCGATCTGCGCAACGATAAGACCGCTATGCAGCGTCTGAAGGAAGCAGCAGAAAAGGCAAAGATCGAGCTGTCCTCCATGACCACCACCAACATCAACCAGCCGTTCATCAGCGTGGATGCAAACGGCCCCAAGCACCTCGACCTGACGCTGACACAGGCAAAGTTCAACGAAATGACTGCCGATCTGGTGCGCGCTACCATGGGCCCTGTGGATCAGGCACTCCGCGACAGTGGTCTGAGCCCCTCTGATCTGGATAAAGTACTGATGGTTGGCGGTTCTTCCAGAATCCCTGCCGTGCAGCAGGCTGTGAAAGAACGTATCGGCAAGGAGCCGTTCAAGGGCATCAACCCCGATGAGTGCGTTGCATTGGGCGCAGCATATCAGGGCGGTGTGCTTGGCGGCGATGTCAAGGAAGCACTGCTGCTGCTGGATGTGACGCCGCTGTCTCTGGGTCTGGAGACCATGGGCGGCATCTGCACCAAGATCATCGAGCGTAATACCACCATCCCGACCAGTAAATCGCAGGTGTTCTCTACCGCTGCTGACAATCAGCCTGCCGTTGATATCTGTGTGCTGCAGGGTGAGCGTGAGTTTGCAAAGGATAACAAGCAGCTGGGTATGTTCCGTCTGGACGGCATTGCTCCTGCGCCCCGCGGTATTCCGCAGATCGAGGTTACCTTTGATATCGACGCAAACGGTATCGTGAATGTTTCCGCAAAGGATCTGGGTACCGGCAAGTCCCAGCAGATCTCCATTACCGCTTCCACCAACATGAGCAAGGAAGATATCGACCGCGCCGTGCGTGAGGCAGAGCAGTTTGCCGAGGAGGATAAGAAGCGCAAGGAGCAGGTGGATATCAAGAACAACGGCGAGGCACTGTGCTTCCAGTGCGAGAAAGCACTGACCGAGTTCGGTGATAAGGTCTCCGCTGAGGATAAGGCACCCATTGAGACCGCTGTCAATGAACTGAAGGAAGCCCTCAAGACCGACAACTACGACGATATCAAGGCAAAGACCGAGGCGTTGCAGAATGCATTCTATGCACTCAGCTCCAAGGTATATCAGCAGGCGAATCCCAACGGTGCCCCCGATATGAACAATGCAGGCAACATGGGCAGTAGCAATGCTGATCATGACGGTGTTGTGGATGCCGACTTTACCGAGGCGTAAGCTCCCGTACAATTCAAATAGCAGTCGGGGGCGGAGTGCAGACTCTGTCCCCGATGTTTTGTTGGCATGGCGGCGGAAAATTTTGCAAAATGCAGGAAAAAAGCTTGCAACTTTGCGGCAGTTGTGCTATAATGAACTATCAGTGTGTGCGATTTGGGCAAATGCATCTACGCGGGATTGCACACGGTACAAAATATAAAAATCATCGAAAGGGTGTTCGGATATGGCGGATAAGCGCGATTATTATGAGGTGTTGGGCGTCAAGCGAGATGCAAAGGACGAAGAACTGAAAAAAGCATACCGTCAACTGGCAAGACAATATCACCCCGACCTGCACCCCGATGACCCCACCTGTGAAGCAAAATTCAAGGAAGTCACCGAGGCATACGAGGTGCTTTCCAACAGTGAGAAGCGTGGCATCTACGATCAGTACGGTCACGATGGTCTGGAAAACGGCGGTATGGGCGCAGACGCAGGGGGCTTCTCCGATGTCAGCGAGATCTTAGAGAGTCTGTTCGGCGGTATGGGCGGTATGTTCGGCGGCGGCAGAGCAGCCAATGCCAACGCACCCCGTCAGGGCAGAGATATCACCACCAATATCACCATTGATTTTATGGATGCCTGTAACGGCAAATCACAGACCATTCAGATCCACCGCATGGAAACCTGTACCGACTGTCACGGTACCGGAGCCGCAGGCGGCAGCGAAGCCGAGGTCTGTAAGGAGTGCCAGGGCAGAGGTACCGTCAAGGCAACACAGCGCACACCCTTTGGTCTGATCTCGCAGTCCAAGCCCTGTTCGCGCTGCGGCGGTAAGGGTAAGGTAATCAAGAATCCCTGTCAGAAGTGCCGCGGCGTCGGTCGTGTCCGTGTGGCAAAGTCTCTGACGATCAATGTGCCTGCCGGTATCGACCATGGTCAGACCCTGAGCATCAGCGGTCAGGGCGATGTAGGTACCAACGGCGGCCCCAACGGTAATCTGTTTGTGGGCGTGGCGGTTCGTCCCCATCCGCTGTATACCCGTGATGGATACGATATTCACTGCGATATCCCGATCACCTACGCACAGGCGGTTCTGGGCGATGAGATCGTCGTGCCCACCATTGACGGCAATGTAAAATACCGCATCGGTGAGGGTACACAAAACGGCACCATCTTCCGGCTGCGGGGGAAGGGCGTCAAGCGCCGCAACAGTGAAGAACGCGGTGACCAGTATGTGAGAGTCTATGTGGAGATTCCCAAGGGGCTGAACAAGCACCAGAAGGAACTGATCTCCCAACTGGAATCCTCGCTGGAGGCAAAGAATTACGCCAAGCGCGAGAGCTTCTTCAGTAAGCTGCGCGATCTTTTCAAGGGCGACGGCGCAAAATAAAGGGAAAGAAGAATCAGCACCAACGCAGGGCAATGCTCCGGCGGCGGTGCTGATTTTTTTGTTATGCTGTCGAAAGGGCATACACCACAGGGGGCGTCATCGCATAGAATACCAGTAAGTCGCAGAGAAAAAACTCACTGCGGCACAGCGTATGAAAGGAGTCTTACAGTATGCTGAAACAGAAGCAAAGACTGCTGGTGGCAGGGGGCGATCTGCGACAGATTGCTGCGGCACGGCGGCTGGCAGAGTATCACGAGGTAGAGGTCATCGGCTTTGATGTGGCGCATGACCTGCCAACTTTGCCTACAGGGGCAGCACAGAGTACATTGGATCATCTGATCCTGCCGATGCCTGTTACACGGGACGGCGTTTTTCTCCATATGCCGATGTACAGCGGCAGCGCAGTCAGTTTGCAATCGTTGTTGCCCTTGGTGAAGCCCGGGGGCATGGTTATGGGCGGCAGATGGACAGAAGCCGAGTGGCAAATCGTCACACAGGCAGGGCTTCGGGTGGCAGATTATTCCACGCGGGAGGAGTTTGCCGTGCGCAACGCAGTGCCCACCGCAGAGGGGGCGCTGCAGCTTGCCATGGAGGAGCTTTCCGTGACCATTCGTGGGCTGCACAGTGTGATTCTGGGCGCTGGGCGTATCAGCCGCGTGTTGCAGCCGATGCTGCGCGCCTTAGGTGCAGATGTCACGGTGGTTGTACGACGGTGTTCCGACATTGCGTGGAGCAAATGTGCCCAGCGGAAACCGCATCTGCAACGGAACAAAAAAAGCCCGTACCGAAGTACAGGCTTTTGAAAGGCGGGAGATGGGACTCGAACCCACGGTCTTCGGGACCACAATCCGACGCTTTAACCAGCTAAGCTACACCCGCCATATGCGGAAACGGCAGTCGACCATTTCCGATTTGTATGCAAACAGCGCGCCTTATTGGATTCGAACCAATGACTTACTGCTTAGAAGGCAGTTACTCTATCCAGCTGAGTTAAAGGCGCATAGGAAGCGAGTGATGGGAATCGAACCCACGTAACCAGCTTGGAAGGCTGGAATTCTA
>JAEDLR010000016.1 GCA_016295145.1 Oscillospiraceae bacterium | reverse complement strand
TTTGCTGGAGGCAAAGCAGGGCATGGGCTACGACCGCAGCCGCGGCATGACCGTTTCGGGCAGAACCACACCCGCAGACGGTGCAAGTTCCGCCAAGGGCTTGTATCTGGTCGGTGGCAAGAAGTACGATTACAGCGTGCGGGTTTTCAGCAAAACCGACGAGACCTTCCACCTCTCACTGCTCTGCATTGACGAGAAAACCGGTGAGGAAACCGTCAAGGAACTTGCCGCCAAGAAGGTCAAGGCAGGGGAGTGGACAGAACTTTCCGCAAGCTACAAAGCTCCCAAGAACAGCTACGAATTCCGTTTGACCATTACGACGGATTCTACCAATGATTTCTGCTTTGATGAGGTCAGCATCACCGGCAAGGTGGACGGTGCAACGGTCTATGCAGCAGGTGAAAAGGGTCTGAAAGACGAATTTGCCGCGTATTTCCGCGTGGGCAATATCCTCAACGGCGGTACCATCAACAATTCCGCCATCACCGCCAATGTCATTAAGGATTACAACAGCATCGAGTGCGAGAACGAGACCAAACCCGATGCAACCCTGGTGCAGAGCCAGTGCAACGGTACCAATATCGGTGTATCGCTGAACCGCTGCGCCGCCATCATGGATTTCTGCGTCAAAAATAACATTGCCATGCGCGGTCACGCCTTTGTGTGGCATAGCCAGACTCCCTCGTGGTTCTTCAAAGAGGGCTATAACGCCAGCGGTGCATGGGTTTCCGAATCCACCATGGATGCCCGTCTGGAAAGCTATATCAAGAATATGTTCCAAGCCATTGAGACCCAGTATCCCGATCTGAATCTCTATGCATACGATGTGGTGAACGAGGCAGTCAGCGATGACAGCAACCGCACTGCAAACAACGGCGGTGCCAGAGTGCCCGGCGATAACAATGTCACAGGCGGTACATCCGCATGGGTACAGGTTTATGGCGATAACGGCTTTGTAGAAAAAGCCTTTACCTATGCAAGAAAGTATGCGCCTGAGGGTTGTGACCTGTATTACAACGATTACAACGAGTACTGGGATCACAAGCGCGACTGCATCTACAATATGTGCAAGTCCCTCTTTGATAAGGGCTTGCTGGACGGCGTTGGTATGCAGTCCCACGTGCCGGCGAACGCAACCGGCTTTGCAGGCACGGATTCCTACCTGACTGCAATGAGGAAGTACCTCTCCATCGGCTGTGATGTGCAGGTCACCGAGTTGGATATCTCCCTGAACAACGGTGAGTATACGCTGCAGCAGCAGGCAGATAAGTACAAGGCAATCTTCCAGGCAGGTATTGATCTGAATACAAACCCCATCTCTGAAGGCCGCGTGACCGCAATCTGTATCTGGGGCCCCAACGATGCAAACTCCTGGCTGAGCGCAGGCAGCAATGCGCTGCTGTACGATTCCAACAATCAGCCGAAGCTTGCTTATACCACGCTGACTTCCATGATTCCGGAGTCTGAGTGGGGCGACGGTAGCCAGTATGACGGTAATGTGAAGCCCGTTACACCGGATGAAAACGGTTGGTATTTCCATGATGAGTTCGAGGGCGATACCTGCACATGGCAGGGCAGAGGCTCGGCAACCGTTATGACCAGCGGCAGAACTGCTTATCAGGGCGCAGAGGCACTGCTGGTGCAGGGCAGAGAATCCGCCTGGAACGGCTGCACCCGTACGATCAGTGCCCGTGCATTTGTACCCGGCAATGAATACAGCTTCAGCACCAATGTGATGTATTTTGATGGCGCAGCAACCGATACGTTCTACATGAAGTTACAGTACACCGATGCCAACGGCGATACCCAGTATTCCACCGTTGCAGAGGGTACTGCAATCAAGGGCGAGTGGGTGCAGCTTGCGAACACCAACTATACCATTCCGGCAGATGCAACCAATATGCAGCTGTATGTGGAAACTGCTGATTCCACCAATAATTTCTACATTGATGAAGCAATCGGTGCAGTGGCAGGTACCGTCATCAGCGGCGCAGGTCTTTCCAAGGAATTGATTCTGGGCGACCTGAACTGCGATGGCATGATTTCTTCCGTTGACCTGACCATGGCAAAGCGCGCAGATTCCAAGGGCTTTACAGATCGCTATGCGGAGCTTGCTGCCGATGTTGACCAGAGTGGTGTATTTGATACCACCGATATCGAGCTGATCCGTGATTTCGTTGCAGGCATCATTACCGAGTTCCCGGTGGCAGAACGTGTCATTGATACCGCAGCGATGGAGCAGATTTTCTCCTCTGTGAAGCTTGCAACCAGTTGGAAGAACCTCGATGAGAACAACGCACTTTACACCCAGCGTTTTGGCGCAGACCCCGGCTTCATGGTCTACAATGACCGTCTGTACGTCTTTATGACCAATGATGCTTTTGAGTATGATTCCAACGGCCAGATGAAAGAGAACTCTTACGATGTGCAGGAAATCAACTGCATTTCCTCAGATGATCTTGTTAACTGGACGGATCATGGTGCGATTCCCGTTGCAGGCAGCAACGGCATTGCAAAGTGGGCATTTGCTTCCTGGGCACCCGATGCCTGTTGGAAGAATATCAATGGCAAGGATCAGTTCTTCCTGTATTTTTGTAACAGCGCAGGCGGCATCGGCGTATTGACCGCCGATAGCCCTACAGGCCCTTGGAGAGATCCCATTGGCAAGGCACTGGTTACCAAGCAGACTGCCAATTGCAGTGATGTAGAGTGGCTGTTCGACCCGGCAGTATTCGTGGATGATGACGGCTCCGGCTATCTGTACTTCGGCGGCGGCGTACCCAGTGGTAAGCAGGCGGATCCCGGTACTGCCCGTTGCGTCAAGCTCAGCGCGGATATGACATCCATTGAGGGCACCCCCGTTCGCATGAATCCCCCCTATTTGTTTGAAGATTCCAGTATGCTGAAAATCGGCAACAAGTATTATTACAGCTATTGCACGAACTTTAGTGTTCCCGGCGGTCTTGCCTACGGCAGCGGCGAAATCTGCTATATGACTGCTGATAACCCCTTGGGCCCGTTTACCTTCGGCGGCCGTATGTTTAAAAACCCTGCATCCTTTGGTTTGGATAAGGGCGGCAACAACCACCATTCTTTGGTTGAATTCAAGGGTCAGTATTATCTGCTGTACCATGCAAGAGCCATCGAAAACAGAATGGGCATTTCCCTCAACTACCGTTCGCCCCACATTGACGCTGCTACCGTTTCCAACGGTCAGGTAACGGTTACCGGTACCATGAGCGGCGTTCAGCAGGTTGGTACGCTGAATCCTTATCAGAAGGTGCAGGCTGAGACCATCTATCGTCAGGCAGGGATCAATGTCAGCGGCCTTGGTGATACGAAGGTAACGGATGTGCAGGCAGGCGACTGGATCGGCGTAAAGGGCGCAGCATTTACCAACGGTGCTTCCAAGATCACCGTCAATGTGAACGCACCCAATGGTGGCGCAATTAAGATCTGCACCGGCAGCGAAAGCGGTACGGTTGTTGGCTATGTGGATATTCCTGCAGGTACCAACGGCGAGATCTCTGCTCCTGTATCGGGCCTCAGCGGCACACAGGATGTTTACTTCATTTTCAGCAATACCATGGATATGGATTATTGGTTCTTCCAGTAATGCATCGCGATATCCTGCAAAAATGCACCTCGTGAAAAACGGGGTGCATTTGTTGTATCAGATATGCCATGAAACAAAGAGCAGATCTGGAGAGAGATTTCCAGAGTCTGCTCTTTTTTCTTTGCCAGATGCCATATGATTACTGCAAGGATTGCATATAGTGCTGCAACTTGTGCATCAACTGGCTGTTATTCGGAAAATTTGTGGGTGCAGCATGCAGACCGCCTGCAAAATGATGTGGATGCCTTTGATAATAGTGCATGGTCTCATCAAAAGTGCCGAGATGTATGCCGTTGGTATCCTCCTGGATGTTATGAAGTGCATATTCCTGTATATGGGGAATCTCTGTATCCGGTACATCAATGCATGAAAACAAAACCAGCTCGTGGGTAGCTGTGTTTTCAAATCCTCCAATAAAAGTGATGTCCTGAGCCTCGATCCGGTGGCCAATTTCTTCGCTGAATTCTTTGTGCAGATTATCTTCTAGTGTGCGCGAGATGAATCTGCTTTGGGTATTGTCCCAAACAGACTGTAAATGCCCGCCGGCACCCAGTAATTCAATGACAGGCATCGCCGGTGTGCCGTCCCATCCGCCCACCCTTCTGTTGAAGATGCATACCACATCTCCGGGATGCATGGATTCCAGTGGACGGCTGAACGGAAGCCAGAATTCGTCAATAGGATGCAGACCGTATTCCGCTTTTCTGGCTGCTTGTTCCTCCTGCATCCATGCAATAATCGGTGCGGATAATCTGCTGACCAAAAACCCTTGCGTTGCAATATGATACGGTACATCCGGTAACAAGTGAACATAAACGGACGGAGAGAGCACATTTGTCTCACGATAAACACCGTGCAGAGCATCTTCAATCTCGATGATGCGAAGGAGGTCTTTTTGTTTTTGATCCAGTGCTTCATCCATGCCCACTGTGCGCACATTATGATTGCTGTGCAACTGAAGCCCGATGTGCTGCGGTAGAAGCAGTACATCTTCCTGATACTTTGTACGCTCCTCTAACCGCTGAATTCTGTGGCAGGATTCCAGATACCCCTGCGCGCTCTGTAATGTTATCAAATCCATGGAATGCTCCTTTCTCCTTTTGTGCGGATAAATTGCCCATCGGTTTTTATGTGCGACGATTCCCTTGCACAGGCATGATTGCCGTATCAATGCTTGATTGCAATCATAGACCATTGAGTAAATGCAGTGCGATGATGAAATACACGGTGGGGAATGTCCAATGTCCGTTGCGAGGTGCTTCCATACCTCTGGGAAAATAATAAGTATATCTTTCATGGATATCTTTGGCAACATTTTTCTGCAGGATATTGTGGACATGACCAATAATCTCGCTGAACTGTAATTCGCCTATTTTTCGGTTTGCATACGCAAGTGACAATGCTTGCACGGTATAGCGGATGGTAATATGATTCCATGGTGCTTTTTTTGCGCCGACACCATCCCGGTCGATGCCATAGAGTGTTTCCACCTCGATTTGCTTATCTTCCTTCACAAACTCTTGAAATACAAAATCAATTCCTTCTGTAAGATTATAGGATTGTTCGATTTTTTTCTGCAGGGCTTTGGGCATTTTGAAAAAAATGCAGATCAGCAATGCAGTTGTGATCAACCGGCTTTCAGAATCACCGATAAAGAAACCCATTTTTCCGTCCGAGGAGCATTCAAAAATATGTTGACAGAAGGCGTCAAATTCACTGGTTTGCGCGATGTTGAAATCCAGAAGCGTCAGCAGCATCTTGCAGGTAGATGGCAAGCTGCAATCATCATCATGCATATAAGCAGAGTACATCCCCCAGCCATAGTTGGGGTTGCGATTTTCCCAGATATACGCTGCAATGCGATCATATTTGGAAAAATCCTGAATGATACCGGATGGATTGCGGCGTTCCATCGCAATCAGTTCCAGCAGCAGGGAAGTGCAGTTGGCAGTGGATGCCTTCAGAGACTTACTGGACAGACCGTCATCCCTGACGCACGCCAATGCTTCACGCAGAATCTGCCGATATGTCTGTTCTTTTCGGGTGTCATATCCGATATACTTCATTGCCAGAAGGCCTTCGATAATATTGGCGTGCTGAATTTCCGTTGCGGAATCCACGGCACCCCACCGAACCGGAATCCTGAGCAGCCAATCCATCATCTGATGCATATATGACTGGTAATCATCTTTCGGAATCGGTTGGGCAATTGGCATGGTGTGATGTAACTGTGGATCTGCTTGCCATACCGAAATCAGGTCACATATTTTATCGGTGTAGGAGTACTTTGGTGAAAGGGTGAACCCATCATAACTGCACGGAAACACCGAAACGATCAATAGGTACATGAGTGCAGAATAAGGATCCTTTTGCAGTGCCTCTTCCAGAAAGCGAACGATTTTTTTATTGTGTGTTTCATCGAAACCGATGCATTCTGCGCAAATGAATTCCTGCATGATGGGATGCGAAGCGGTAATCAGCTCTGCATTTCTGCTGCGCAATGCTTTTTTCAGGCGCAGGATGGTATCCGTTGGGTTGAAATGCTTATACAGATATAGATAGAATTCTCTGACCAGTTTATTCTGCTTGGCGCGAACTTGTCCCGATCGTTTGTCTATATAAAGCGTGCGGGACAGCAGATCCTTATCCGGCCGATCGCTGGGGGATAGCCCCAGAATCACATAGTCGCAGTCGTAATCCTTGTTTTGATGGAATTCCAGGTATTTCTGCTGTGCATCCAACGATTTCCAATCGGTTGGCGCAAACACATCATTAAACAATGCTATGATATCTTCCACTTTACTCACACAGCATCGGGGTCTTCCTTTCGGCACTGAGTGCTGAATCATCTGAACAATGGACTTGAATGATAAACGAGCCATATTCACCATTTTACCTCCTGTTCTACGCTTTTCATCCGGTCTGAGCATCTGGTGGTAACTTTCGCCGCTTTTTGCAAATCGAAATGCAAGAGGGTTTCTGTGCTTCTGACATTGCGCAATCAGAATGCCAAACAGATTGTGTACACTTGTACACGCACTGAAAATTGTACGCAAAAACAGCATAATTGTACGCATTTCCTCCGGTTTTGCCAATTGATGGGCATCCGGATTCCTGATATAATGAATACAGAGAGAAAGAGAACGACCAATGCCCTGGATGGAACGGAAGCTACTATACTTAGTATAATGGATTCATCCTGCTTTGTCAAGTGGTCATCAAACAACGGGAGGAAGTCAATGTCAAGCCCTGTTCTGATCGCCGCTGACACCGCTGCGCTTCGTCCTTCATTGGGGACAAGCCCGTGCTTGTGGCGTTCTATGCTTTGTCTCAGACACTTGCCGGTTCATACCGCAAAGGCAAAACATCCGCAACCGAAAGGCGTTTTAATCGCTGAACCACGATCTATCAAGGAGGTTTCACCATGGAAAAGGACTACAAGCTGTTCCGCCGCTTCGATACCATCAAGCGCATCCTGCTGCTGCTGTGCATCCTCTATACTGTGGCTGCAATATCCACCGCTGAGGTGAGAGCTGCACTGCCCGGAGTTGGTGAAGTGATTGCGTTTTATTCTCGGCTGATGCAGGCTTGCTTCAGCGTGTTCAGCGCCGGCGGGGAGGTGATTCGTTACCGCGGCGAATATTGCGCACCACCGCAGTGTGTTCAGTGCCGGAGGGGAGGTGATCTCATGAAAGCCACAACCAATCATGAAGCGTGCATTCTTCGCCTGATCCGGAATATCTCGGTTGTGCTCTTTGACGGGAAGATCCCCACACCCGCAAAGGTTGTGTATGCTGACACAGCGCGGCCCAGCCTTGAAAGGGTCATCATCTTCGATCCGAGCGCAAGAGAAATCACCACCACTGCATATGAACTGGTCGTCCCCTTGCGCTGGCAGGATCAGAAGGGCGTCGCAAGCATCCTGACCGGTTTTATGGCAAAGATCGTGTAAACCGTTCTGGTATCCTGTATCCGTTGCATCAGTTTTGCGGATACAGGATTGACCACAGTCACTGGAGGAAAATCAGAATGAAGAAATTGACGAAGCCTTTTGTGGCGTTTGTACCGGCAATGTTGCTGATGCTGTTCGGAATGCGCCTTTTTGGTCTGATCACCGTCAGAAATACCGCTTCGGATTTTGAGAACTTCCGTCAGATTCTGCAGTCGCCTGATCCGGATCTTGCAGATTTTGCAGAGATTTACCAGTATCAGTACAACGCCTTCAACTTGTTTGCATTGCTGACAGCACTGACGGTCATCTTGAGTATCTGCATCGGCATCAGAAACGGCACACTCAAAAGGAACATGGGGGCGTTGAAAAAGCTGCTTTGTGGCATACGGCTCCCGAATATCTCCGCGATTTACAGCCGGATATCATCGTTTCTCAAGGGGATTCAGTACGGGCAGATATCCGATGTGAAACGCAGTTACCGTGTCGTTATGCGCGTTTGTGACGAGCAGCAGTCATTTCTGTTTGCGGCAGACAAGTCCGAGAAGCCTTCGGTGATGGATCTGTCGTGCTTTGATGTTGTCGGAGCGTCAGGCGAAGGTTTGGTTCGTATTTTTCTTCCCAAAACCGTTCTGCTATGGAACCGCAAAGGGGTTTCGCTGATCACCAAAGGAAAACCATTCAGCGTCATCGGAGAGGACCGAACCACCGCGCGCGTGCATATATCTGCCGGTGAGCAAGTTTCCGTTACAGTGAACGGAATCATCATCACGATGGCCGTATCTTGAAGGAGGCAATTCATATGAAGAGATGCATCTATTGTGGCGCAGAGATGAAAGCGCCGCTTCATCTGATCACCTGCAAGGAAACGAAACATATGCTGCATCACGCCTTTTGCGAAGTGGATATGCAGTATCAGGCGTATCTCCAGCGGTTTGGTGAACCCACAGAGGAAATGCTGACACAGGTGGCTTTCGCCGGTGAGGCTGATATCCCCGATGCGCTGCGCGGGGTCATTCAGAAAATCGGTTCGGCGTACTTCTATACAACGGAAGAATCCAGTTTTCCCAATGTTGCAGTAACGGGTATGGCCTGTGAGCATTGCCACAGCAACATTACAAATGTAATTTCTGCCAGAAGATGCAATACGGTTGTGATGGTGGCACCGCCGGAAGCCGGAAAAACCATCACCCTTGCATCACTTTCGGCATCGCTTCGTACCGATCAGATCATGCCCGGCTTTTCCCCAGCAAGCTTTGAGCACGCTTACTACACCTGCCTCGCCGCCGATCTGCTCCGGGGCAAAGTGCCCGATGCAACCCCCTTCCTTGCGGGAAAAAGCATGAGACAGCCCACCTATTTTTTGCAGTCCGCAGAGGGAACGGTTGTCGCCTTGGTAGATGAATCAGGGGAGAATCTGGCGCATAACCAGTATCATATACCCGCGGGATCGACAGCAGCATTCCTGATTGACGGGCAGGAGATTGATCGTGCTCCCATTACCGATTACCTCCGGATCGCTGCAGAATACCCCTATATCCGCAAATATCTCATTGTTGTAACGAAATCAGATTTGCTTGACCAGGATCTGGTGAACCGCGTGATGCTGACCGAGTACACAGCGCAGCAGCGTTTCCCGTTTTCTTATCGAGAACTCCAGTATATGCGTCGTGCAGTTGCCGCGCAGAATCTGCACAAATATTTTCCTGCCGTTGCGCAGCTTGCGCACCAGTTGCGTTTGCTGGAAGGACGCTCGGTGGATGTATTATTCACATCTGCAATTGGCACCTCAGCCAAAGATGGGTATCTGCAGGGTGCCTACTCCCCGAAGTATCTGACAGATTTCGCGCTTGCCCTGGTGCAATAAAAGGGGTGGGATCATGAATGCGTATTCCAAAGTAACCCATGCGGATTGCGCCAGTAGATTTGATTATGAGTTATGTGCCGAATTAACCCATACCAAACAGGGGTATCAGCTGCAGTCCCAGGAGACGGATGCAGCAAATCGTCACAAATACCACGCCCTGCTGAACCGGATGGTGGCATTGTTTCCGCCCATGGAAAAAGGCAATCGGCTGATTCTTGCTGCGCTGGACGGCGTCGCGTATATGTGCATTCAGGAGCCGCCGGACAGACCAGAGGCACGGCGCACCTCCAAACTGCGTCTGTATGCCTTCTCTGCAAATAACAGCCCCCAATGGGAAGCATCCCCTGTCATCACAGCCGAATGCGGCAGGATGATGCAGCGAATCTGTCGGGAAAAAACCGCGGTATCGGAATGCTACTGCTACACGGATCTGACCCTGCTGATTTCGGCATTCATTTTGACGGCGCGGATCATGCCACAGTGCATTGAGCAAAGAATGATCTTCAACACGAAAGCAACTGCTGATGCAGCAGAAGAGCAGGAAGCTGTAGGGGATGCGATCCCCAGGGACATCACGGGCATGGAGCTGTTCTCCATATTCCTTTCTGATCTTTGCAGGAGCAGTGGGCTCTCACAGGCAAAGATCAATCAGGCGGCTTCATTATCTGCCGAAATCAGCCGGAAAACCACATTCAGGTATCAGGATTTGCTCGATTTCCATGGGAATCCGCAGATTCTGGCGGATACGGCAGATCAGATTCATCAACGGGTTCCGTCAGCATATCCGTATATTGCGATGGTATGCGTTGCAAAGGGCTATCCGTGTGAAACGCTTTCCGGTGCGTGCCTGCCAGAGGCTTTTGCGGATGATCTCGCTGAAACATACATCAAAGCGAGCACCTCTGCGCTTTCCGCCATTTGCATTGAGCATCTGCTGTTGCTGCCTTCGTCCGTCACCCTTTCCGAAGCCACAATGGCAAAAATCCGGCAATTTATCGAGCAGCCCCATCGGGAAGCCGAACCGGCAATACGCGCGATTCTTCTGGATAAGCTGCTGGGGTTGCAGTATGACCTTGATCTGATTGTGCTGGATCATCAGAGACTGTGTAAGACACTTTTGAGCCAGATGATCTTTGACAGCGACAGCCGTGCCCGTCCGGCTCTGGAATGGTTGGCGCAGAAAACCCAGGCATATCTGACGGGGGAAGCATGGGCATCCGCCTCAGCTCACGTCCTTGACAAAGGCATCGCAGCGCGTCTTTTCTATCTTCGCATTCCCTGCGTACCTGCTAAGAAGAGACCGCGCCCGCTCAATGACAAGGAACTGATGCAGCTTTGCGGCGGCTCCGGCAGTGCGGTTTACCGGCTCACGGAACTGATGGAGCTGGGGTGGAACCCTGTTCGTGGGCTGCATGACAGCAAACTCTATCGGAAAGCCGTTCGCCAAAGGGCAGCGGCAACGCAGAAAAAACTGCGCACGGAATTGTGTGCATCGCTTCAGAACTGTTGCCGCCTGTTCAGGGCGTTGCTTGCTTCCTACTTTCACGAATGAGGGATTGCATATGAAAAAGGTTTTGTTCTATACAGCAATATTTGCGATCATTGCCCTTTGCTTGCAGCCTGTTGCGCAGCTGAGAAGCAGTGAATCCTGTCCGGAAGAGACCGCAGATGCATCGGCGACGGAGCATGATACCTCGGATTCCAACACATCCGGTACCGGCACAACCACGGTGACGGATGCAGTTGAACCGGAAGAAACCGCCTCTGCTTCGTCCACAACCTATGCAACTGCATACACCGAAACGACCGCAGCGGTACAGCAAGGCGCGCTTTCTGATTATTATTTCAGAGGAAGCATTTTCGGAGCAAACGGCAACCTGCTTCTTTTTACGGAAGGGCAGCAGCGTCATGCCAACACGGATTACGATGTCGCCTTTGCCAATCTGCTGTCGGATGCATCCGCAGTCAAACTGGATACTGTATTGGGCCCTTCGGATTACCGGACATCCAAGACGCCCGCACTGCTGCGGCAGGCAAATCCTACAGCGTTTTATCCTGACGGTTATCACCCGATTGGACAGAGTGTGATGCTGACTATGGATGAGCAATTACAGCGGACAGCCTATGAATATCTGGAATCGCGCGGTATTAAGGGGTGTATTGTCAAAATGCGGGGCGATGGGGCAATCCGGATTGCGGCATCGTATCCGTCTTTTTCCCACAATGCACAGGTCAGCGGCACGAGCAACGCTTTGGCAAATCCCCGGGATGCTTTTAACAATCAATGCTTTACCGCCATGCAGCCCGGCAGTGTATTCAAGATTCTTTCTGCCACAGTTGCAGTGAAAAACAATATGACATCCTTTGATGACCCGGGTATCATTGGTAACTGGAAGGTGGAAAACTGGGATTACGCGACCGGTTCCGGCCAGTATCCGGTGCGCAGAGATATTGCTTCGGCAATCTCCAATTCCAGTAACTGTGTGTTTGCCACAGTCGCCTATGATCTGGGTGCTAATCGTTTTCTTACCGAGCTGGATACGCTGTTTTGTTTCTCCTCGTCAATGTCCATTGACGGCGTTACCGTTACACAAACAGCGGATATGCGCACCAACGCCAATCTTGCACGGTGCGGCTACGGTCAGAAAGTCAGTGTGTCACCCGTTTATATGACAGCCGCAGCACTGGGTGCCGCATCCACCGGTGAAATGGTGCAGCCTTATCTGGTGGACAAAACCTACGATACTTTGCTTTGCACACCGCTGCAGTCACTGGGGAAAAAGCAGGTACTCTCAACGATTCCGGAAGCGTATACCCAGCAGCTCCGCCAAGGGATGCTTGCTGTCAGCGAGAATTTAGGCTTGCACAAGGATGGCTGTTCTGTGCTTTCAAAGACTGGTACTGCTGCGGTCAACCATTCGGGCTATACCGATTTTATGAGTATCATCTCCGTCATCACCAATGATGCAACAGGCGAATCGGAGGCTGTGATGCTGGTTGTTCAGAATCCGGATGACTTCGGATATCGGTACGCCTCAAACTTCAAGAACAATATGCAGGATTTGATCGACCTTCTGATGTAAACCGCTGGCCGGCGCAGTGGAGAGGGCTGTTTGCCCGCGCTGCGTCCGGCACCGTCCGAAAGGAGTGCCTTATGCTGATCATTCTGATGATTCTGCTCAGTGCGCTGACAATCGACATTCTGATTTGCAGAGCACGGGTAACAAAGCCGGTAGTCTGGATATCCGCTGCGGGAAGAAAGCCGGAAAAGCGGGTCTACACGCTGCACACAGACGGTTCATGTCGGCTTTCCAGAAACTCCGGTGCCGTCATGCAGCGCACCGGTAACGTGTATCATGTGCTGGACAATGGACAGGATACGGTTCTGCACAAATGGACAGCCCTGACGCTGTCTGATTCCGGCGAAAAAGTTTCCGCGCGCAGGTACCCCCATTGCCTGCCGGTGACCACAGGTGTGATTGCTCTGTTCCTGATGCTACGCCTGTTGATTGTTCCGCTGGCGTGGTGCGGTCTCATAGCCCCTGCCTACCGTGCAATGACATTTCAGAATCTGGATTATCATTGGATCCCCAACGAGGAAATGACCGCAGAAGCGCTCCAGAGAGAGGAGAATATTTACAATGTGCTTCTCATCGGCACCGATGGACGAGGCAGTCTGTCACCGCGTTCGGATGTGATGATTCTGCTTTCCATCAATCATGAAACCCGAAAAATCAGTGCCATTTCGTTATTACGGGACCTGGGCATATACGCTTACGATCCCTCGGCGCAGACATTTATGGATGTGGTCAGTCAGTCCGGCCTGTCGGCAGATGATCCGAACTTTGCATATTTGCAGCAAATGATGGGAGACAGCAGCCATTACCGTTTCATGAAGCTCAACGAGACCTTCACCCTTGCACATTCTTCGCCTGCAACCTCGGAATTATCTGAAAAAGAAGCAGTGTATGCTGAATCCTGCCGTAGTCTGCTGATGAATATTGAGTATGCGCTGGGTATTCGGATAGATGGGTATATCGCAGTGGATTTCACAGCCGTCAAAGAACTGGTCGATGCAATCGGCGGTGTAGAAGTGGATATCCCCTCCGAAGAATACGTCACCGCGCTCAACGAAGTACTTTCTGGGCAAAACGGGTTATTTGGCGCATCGGACAGCTTTACGCAGCCGGGCAGGCAAACGCTGAACGGCAATCAGGCACTGGCGTACTTACGGGTGCGGCACGTGGGGCAATGGTCTGATGCGGAACGGGCAGCCAGACAGCGGCAATTCCTGAAACTGTTGCTGAAGCAATGTGCGCTGCACTGCGCGGACATCGACAAAACAAAACTGAAACAAGCCAGCACGCATATGATGACAAATCTCACTGACGACGACGCTTATATGCTGCTCAACACTGTTGCAAACAAGTTTTATACCTTTCAATTTGACCAGACTATTCCCCGAAAAGGTGAATGGGATGATTATACGGTTTCCTATCAGGACGGAAGCACAATCAGTTATGTATATATCCCCCCATGGATGACACCCCTGGAGCAGCAGATCAAAGAGGAAATCTATCAGGACACAGAATAGGAGGATGCGCCATGATCCTGTATGCTGTTTTACCGGAACTGCTTATCATACTGCTCTGCTGCGTGATTCGGACAGTCGCAGCAAAGGACATCATCCCGATGCTGATTATCCTGAGCATCGTGAAAGCCCTCTACTGCCGGAAGCATCCATATTCCTTTCGGCGTAATCCGCAGTTGCCTGTTGTGTGCCTGATGATTGAATTTGCAGCGGTAACATCGTTGTACGCCGGTTACGCAAATGCCGGGACGATACTAAAAAACGCGCTCATTGCGGCAGCGACGATGATCGTCGGATATATGGCGGTTCCTCAGCTCAATCGGATGCACAGCAAGTTTCCGTTTGCGGCGGTTTATGTTCTTCTGACTGCGGTTTCTGTGATCGGGTTTTTCGTCTTTCGGCTTTGCGCCGACTACGAAACAATCCTGACTTACAACTGGGTTGATCTTGGACCAATCACATTGCAGTATTCAGAATTGCTTAAATTACCCAGTGTGATTGCCTTTGCCAGTGCTTGCAGCAATCGCCGGAAGCATCCGATGGCGTTTCTGTTTTACTATGGGTATCAGGTGTTCAATGTGCTCCTGCTTGCGCTTTTGCAAGAATTCGGCACCGCCATGGAATTCATCTTTGCAACCTGCGTCTGTGCGATGCTTGTGCTGCCGTTTCCCAAGCGCATGAAGCCAATCCGTCAGCATCTCGCGCACAGCACCTTTCCGGCAACCACGCTGGCGGTGTTATGCATCCTGCTGCGGCTGGGCAAACAAGTGCTGATGCAGGCGGATGTGTCAGCATCTGAAACAAATGTTCTTGGGCATACTGTGCATTTCTGGAATATCCGCCTGAATTCTACCGGTGAGGAAACGCGCAAAGCAGCGGAATGTATGCGCAATTCCCCGTTGATGACTGTCAATCTGACCGGCTTTCAGAGCTTCCGCAGCATGAAACCCTCTGTCATGACAGATTATGTGTTTACATTGATGGTAGAAAACTTCGGTTGGCTGATTCCCGCATTGCTGATGGCACTTTTCGCTGCCGTTATGATTCATATTGCTGTAAAGCGTCGGCGTAAGGCGGCTGAGGGCGGTTTTCTGGATGCAATGGCACTGGCAACGGCGACCTTGCTGCTGATTCAGGCAGCTATTCACATTCTCGGCCCGCTTCGTATGCTGCCCTTCTCGGGGATCACCTTGCCGTTCCTCAGCAACGGTTTGAACAGTATGATCGTATGTTTGCTTTTGTTGACTGCAACCGAGGACACCACTGCTGTCCCCATGGCAGCGCCTGAGACGGGCGCAGAAGTCCTCTGTCTCAAACAAGCAGCCCTTGCCGATGCAGGCAATGACCTGATGCTCGTTTCCGATGATGATTGACAGTGACTGCTGAAACCACATTGACAAAGCCTGCCCATCATATCCATAAAGGATGCGATGGACAGGCTGCGTGTCATGATCAGTAAGGCGGACAGCAAAAGGATGCGCACAAAACAACGTGATTCTCAGCAGCAATGAGCGGGTGCCCGTTGTGATTGGACCGAGCGATTCTCTTTTGCAAAGCCCTTATCTTATGCTTTTCGTTCCTATCAGATAGCCTTCCTGTAATGCGGCAAAGGTTGCAATGACGCAAACAACAATTCCGCTGTCATTCAGGTCAATGAAAGGCAGCGTCAACGGGAGCATAAACAGTATCATGCCTGTAATCTTATTGATCACGGTGTGTTCTGCTATGAATTGTCTGTGCATGATCCATCCGGCAATGATATTGATCACTTTTATGACTGCAATTGCCCCGAAGCTTGTTATGATATTTGCCATGGGTTCACCTCTCACTGATGAATTTACTCCGTGATATACGATTTGTGGTGATGCATTCCCAACATCCGCGCAACACCTGCCAAACCCAATGACACATCAAGCATCCCGTGTGTAAATGGGAGTCACCGCACAGTCCGGAACAGGAGACGCACGAAGCGACACTTTATTCATTCTACTACAGAAGCACGGGGCAAGTCAAGGGATTGGAAAGCGCGGAGGATTCAACATGAAAGCCTTTTGATCCGTTTCGGACAAACCAAGGTCAGTGCCTCTTGACAGATGAACCGAATCATGCTACAATGCGGATAGAAGCCATTGCGCTTACAAAAAGCGGCGATGAAAAGGAAAGGGGTTTTGGCACCATGAAAAAAATGGTATCGGTTCTGGCTGCATCCGCAGTTCTGGTGGCATCTGTTTCATCCGGCGCACCGGAGTATGCAATCTATCCCGATGACGGCTGGGGGAAGACGGTGGCTGCCTCTGCCGCAGAGCTGTCTGTGCAGGGGGATGTCAACGCAGACGGCCAATTTGACATTGCAGATGCGGTTGCGCTTCAGCAATGGCTGTCGGGGGTTGCAGATGCAAAACTGGTTGATTGGAAAGCGGCGGATTTCCATGCAGATGAGACCCTCGACGGCTTGGATCTTTGCAGAATGAAACAGGCATTGCGCGCAGTGCAATCACAGACCAATCAGATCCGTGTAACGAATACAGAAGAATTCAAAACAGCACTTGCGCAAGCCAAAGCCGGCGATGAAATCCTGCTGGCAGCAGGGGAATACGTCTACAGCGGCGCAACACCAAAGGGATATATGTTCACCAGTGCAGCAGACGGAACAGCAGAAAATCCCATTATCATTCGTTCTGAAAATCCGGATCATCCTGCGATTCTCTCCGGTTCTTCTACGGCATCCAATATCACTTTAGCGATTCAAGGGGATTGGTGGGAAATCCGGGATTTGAAAGTGACCAATGCCCAAAAGGGAATCGTGCTGGACAACTCCAATCATACAAAGATTATCGGCTGTGAGGTCTATCAAATTGGTTCAGAGGGCATTCATTTCCGGGATAACAGTTCCTACTGCCTTGCAGAAGCTTGTCTGGTTCATGATACCGGTGTTGTTTCTCCCGGATACGGTGAGGCACTTTATGTGGGCAGTGCCAAAAGCACAACGGGTTATGGATATGAATGCCATTATAACACCATTCGGAATTGCAAGTTGGGCCCCAATGTTGCTGCGGAACACGTTGACATCAAAGAATACACAATCGGAACCATTGTAGAAGGCTGTACATTTGACGGAACGGGCATGAGTGGTGAGAATTCCGCAAAAAGCTTTATCAATGCCAAAGGCAACGATTGTATCATCCGGAACAACATCGGATACAGAAACGGTTGCACCGCAATCCAGCGTGCCTTTGAACAGAATCAGGTTGTGGAAGGCTGGGGGCAGAATGCCTCTGTTTATGGCAATCAGGTTTATATGGATACCGCAACAAATACATGGGGGAAGAAGATGTACTTTTTGAATGCGTGGGATTGCTCTGCAACGGTCTGGGATAATTTTATGGCATATGACGGCGAACTGTTTTCAGTGGACAACGAAGAAGATCACTGGAATTATTACAACTGCAATCTGCTGACCTATGGAAAGCAATAACGCAAGGGCATCAACGTGCAAAAACCAATATGAAAGGAACTGCCTGCATCCAAAGCAAGCAGCTCCTTTTCCTTTTCGGGCGATGGTAAGTGCTGTAGCGTTTTCATTCCTGTTCAATGGTTTCCAGATTTTCTTCAGGGGGGATGAGCGTTTCCTCTGCGGCGTCTGTTTCGTTCTCTGCCGTGTCTTCAGGCTCTATATCAAACATCGTCGGCTCTGTAGAATTGGGCAGGGGGGGCAAATCTGCCAGAGATTGCAGCCCGAAACACCGCAGAAACTGCGCTGTGGTGCGATAGGTTACCGGTCTGCCGGGAATTTCAATGCGCCCTGCCTCTTCCAGCAAGCCGCGCTCGGTCAGCGTATTGACCACCGAACTGCTGTCCACACCTCTGACACGCTCCACAAAGCCCTTGGTCACAGGCTGATTATAGGCGATGATGGTCAGCGTCTCCAAGGCGGCATTGGAAAGGGGCGCGTTGCGCTTGACCTCCAGTGCGGCGCGGATTGGCCCGGCATATTCGCTGCGGGTGGTCAGCTGCAATGCCCCGTCCAGCATCATAAGCTGCAATCCGCTGCCGCGCTTGTCGTATTGCTCGGTCAGCAGATCTGCCAGTCGGCGCACGGTACCGGCATCCATTTGCAGTGCCTCGGCAAGCCGTGGGATTTCCATGGGCTCGCCCGAAGCGAACAGCACCGCCTCCAGTGCGCCCAATGCGTATTCAATTTGCATGATTGTTCTTCCTTGTCTATTCGTTTTTCCGCCCTGGGGCTTGTCGTTTATGCCCCATGAGCTGTGCGCGATTGCGCATAGAGAGTGCCGTACCGTCCTCGCTGATGAGAATGCGTCCTGCTTTGGTCAGTTCCAGTATGGCAAGAAAGACCGCCACACGGTCGGTGCGTTCGGGCAAATCGTCAAACAGGCCGGAGATGATAACGGTATCGGTGACAAAAAACTGCCGCAGAATGTACACGACTTTCGAGAAAACACTGGTAACATGGTGATGCGCCTGCACCATCTCGTGAATTTTCGCATCCAGACGTTTTCCGCCTTCTTCCCCCTGGGGCAACTTGCGCAGACCCATGCTGCGGTAGGTATCCAGCAGCAGGGTAGGCGGATGTGTGCGGCGATAGGTCATATCCATGGGGATTTCTACAGGTTTGCGCACAAACAGCACATCCCCCAGATACTGTGCCCGGAGCAGCTCGGCGGTGCGTTTGCACAGAGAGTATTCGATCAACGCGCCTTCCAGTTCTTTTTTTGCAACGGCGGCTTCTTCGGGGGCAGGCAGCAGCGATACGGTTTTCATCCAGATGAGCCTTGCAGCCATCTCCAGAAACTCGCCAGCCAGTTCGTAATCCTGTTGGGCGCACTGCTCAATATACAGCAGATACTGTTCCAGCAGCACAGCGATCTCGATATCGTGGATATTGAGTTTGTGCTTTGCAATCAGATGCAGCAGCAGATCCATTGGCCCGTCAAATACGGGCAGATGAAACGACAATGTGGGCATACGATCAACCAAAGATGACATTGCCCAGCAGGGGAACCCACATCGTCAGCAGATCAAAGAGACCGTTGATCAGATTGGCAACAAAGCCGATGGGCACGCTGAGAATACCGGTGCAAAGCACGATCAGGAAAACAAAGTGGATAAGCTGGGCGTTCTGATGAAACCATCTGTCCACCTTTGCACTGGTGAAGTAACCGATGACTTTCGAGCCATCCAGTGGGGGGATGGGCAGCAGATTGAACACAGCAAGACTGATGTTGACCGATACAAAAATAAACAGGAAGTAGAAAATGAGCATGGGGGTGGCACTCAGTGAAAATTCAAAGTCGCCGTCGGCGGTATGTTCTGCCATATACTCGGTAAAGTAGGGGCTGCACTGGTAAAACTGCAGCAGAATCTTGCCCACCAGTGCAGCAATCAGGTTGCTGACGGGGCCTGCAAGGGCAGTCATGGCAACGCCAAAGCGGATGCTGTGCTTGCGGTCGAAACGTGTGGGATCAATGGGCACGGGCTTTGCCCAGCCAAAGCCCAGCAGCAGCATACAAAGCGCACCGATGGGGTCGATGTGTGCAAGGGGGTTGAGGGTCATGCGCCCCTGATAGGAGGCAGTATCATCGCCTAGCTTGCTGGCAGCCCATGCGTGGGCGTACTCATGCAGCGGCAGGATCATGAAGATGATAAACAGGTTCACAAATATCCGCAAAATGGAATACTGATCAAATTGCAACAGGGATAACATGGCGGGAATCTCCTTTCGAGGTGGGTAAAATACAGCAATACATCCTACATTATACAATAAATTGCGGCTCTTTTCAAGTATGAAAATGATTTTTTCGGTCAAATCTGATAAATTTTCGGAAATTTCAAAAAACGCTTGCTTTTTTCTGCGGTATCTGTTATAATAGATACTGTTGATTTGTCAGTAAAGGAGGTGCCAGCTATGGCAAAATGCGAAGTTTGCGGCAAGGGCGTCAGCTTTGGTATTCGGGTGTCTCACTCTCACCGTCGTACCAATCGCACCTGGAAGCCCAATGTCAGACGCGTGAAGGCAATCGTGAAAGGTACACCCTGCCACATTTATGTTTGCTCCAGATGTCTGCGCTCCGGTAAGGTAGAGCGTGCGATCGGCTGAGCCGTCATGGCTGCACCGATGAACGATTTGCCGAAAACGGTTTCAATGTGAGTAACGGAGGATCTGCCCATTGGCGGATGCTCCGTTTCTTTTTTATGCCGTCATCATGGTACGGCATAGCTGCATCGCGAAAAACGCGTTCTTTTTCAAAAAAATCGAGGCACAGGCACAGCATTTCGACAGGTTTTGCGCGCCGTCTGCGGTATACTATGCATATCTGCACGCACTGCCGCCGAAAAACGGCAAAAGGGACAGGCTCTCCGGGGCGGCGGGTAACGGATGCTACATGATACCGAAAGAAAGAAGGACGACCTATGCTCACGATTGCTAAAATTCACGAAAAACCACAGCTTTTGCGCTGCCTTGCACTGTTCGGCTGCGCTGTGGGTGCCTGTTTGTTGGCTGCCGCAAGATGCAACGGTGCCCCGTTGCCCCTTTGCTGTGGTCTGGCGGCGGCGCTGCCTCCCTTTTATGCCCCTGCGGTACTTGCCGGCGGCTTGCTGGCATATTTCTTCAGCGGTACGGTTTTGCAAACCCTCTGGCTGATGGCAGCATTGGTCATTACCGTGCTGCTGCGGTGGATGCTCGGCAATCGCGGCGGCGGGGTGCTTTCTGCGGTGATTGCAGGGGGTGGTACTGCTGCCGTCGCCGTGATCTTTGCGCTGGTGGGGATGCTTCCCGGCAGCTTGCTGCTGCTGCCTGTGCAGATCGCTTCTGCTGCCGGCTTTGGATACTGTGCGGCGGTGGTGCGGCATCGCTGCAAGGATGGTTTGCCTCTGCGCTTGTATGCAGGGGATGCTCCCGCTGCCGTAATATGCTATATTACTGCACTGGCTTCTCTGTGTTCCGCAAGGATTGGTCTGCTTAGCGTCGGCGAGATGCTCTCTGCGCTGCTATTGCTGACCGTTGCCAAACGATATCGCGCCATGGGCGGCTTGCTTTGTGGTACACTTCACGCCTGTGCCCTGCTGCTGGTGGATTTCGACGCGGCAGGTATGGCTGCGGTGCTGCCCCTTGCCGGACTTGCCGCAGGCTATTGCGCACATCGTAAAAACGGCGCAATGTACGGTATCTACAGCGCGATTTGCGGCGCAAGTATGCTGTTTGCCTCTGTCAGCAATACCGCGGCACTGCTGTGGGTGAATCATCTCATCGGGGGGATGCTCTTTCTGTTTGTGCCCCTATGGGAGTACCTGGACCGTGTGCTGCTGATTGCCTGCGATGCACCTGCCATTGCCGCCGTAACCGGTGCACGCATGGAGTTCATGTCCCAGTCGCTGGCAGGAGTGCGCGGCTCTGCGGAGCGCATTGCCAATATGCTCGCCGCCAAGGATATCCCCCAACGGGCGGCAGACCGCGTCTGCGAGAGCGTTTGCGGCAAGTGCAGAAGCAAATCTACCTGTTGGGAAAGCGCCTTTGCCGATACCAACGCCTGTTTTCAGCGTATGGAGGAGGCAGGCATTACCGAGGCGCTAAGCAGTCCCGAGGGGTGCCTGAAGCCTGAACGGGTAACCGAGGAGTTTCAGCGGGTCAAGCGGCAGAATGCCACCGCCCGTGCCATGGCTCTGCGCTTGCGGGAATCCCAGAATATGCTGTTTGACCAGATGCGCGTGACGGAGGAGCTGCTGCACAGTACCGGTGACCGGATGCAGCAATCGTATAACGGCGAAACGACCCGTCTGGTGACGGACGCACTGGAACGGTTTGGGGTGCCGCTGCGCGCCGCAGCGGTATGGGGCAGCGACCGCCGTGCGCTGACCATCGAGCTGTATATCCCCAAGCAGTTTGCCCCCGATGCCGAAGCCATCACCGAATGCCTCTCGGATGCCTTGCACCGCCCCCTGACTGCCATTGGGCCGGATACCGCAGGGGAGCATCATCGGCTGATGCTGCAAACCCAGCCGCACTACCGCATTGCAACGGCTGCTGCCCAGTGCGCCGTCCATGAGGACGAGCCCTGCGGCGACGGCTGGGATTGCTTTGCAGACGGTGACGGAAACCGCTATCTGGTGCTTTCCGATGGTATGGGTACGGGCAAGCACGCCGCCGTGGATGCGCGCATTGTGCTGAGCAATTTCCGCAGACTGGTGCAATCGGGGATGGACTGCGTTGCCGCGGCGCAGATGGTCAATGCAATTATGCTGACGAAATCCGGCGAAGAGCGTTTTGCAACGCTGGATGTTGCCAAGATCTGCGAGGAAACTGCTGCGGTGACGCTCTATAAATATGGTGCAGGGCCGACCTTTATCCGCCACGGCGACCGTGTAACGCTCTGCCAGGCGGCAACCGCGCCCATTGGCATTTTGCCCAAAGCAGAGCCGTATACCACGGTGTTCCGGTTGCAGCACGGCGATATGCTGTTTTTGCTTTCGGATGGGTTGGACGAGTCGCTGTACCCCTTTATCCGGCAGCAGCTCATGCAGGGGGGCGATCTCCAGCTGCTTGCCCATACCGTTTGTGCCAAAGCACAGCGTGATGCCATGGGTGCCCCCAAGGACGATGTGACCGTCGCGGCGGCAACCGTGCTTTGCGACACCGTAAAGGTGTGATGGTACTTCGTGTATAATTTACGGATTTGCAAAAAACGCGCAAAAACTCGTTGTGCAAGTTATACAAAGATTGGGGCAAAAATTCGTCTGATTCATCAAAATTATTTTTTGATTTCCCGAAATGCTTGCAACCAAACGCAAGATGTGATAAAATAGGATATGGTGTAGTATCGTTTGAAAAGACAGACTGACCATATCCTGTTTTTTTGTCATGTACTGCAATATACCGTCAACATCAAAAGCCGCTGCAGGATACCGCTTGTGACATTGCGGATTGCCGCGGCGATAAGGAGAGATTTCCGAAAATGAAAGAGAATGAGAAGAGAATTCCCCCTGCTGCCGATGCGGTACCGCTGCATTTGTTCCATCAAGGCAGAAACTTTGACGCGCAGATGTACTTTGGCACCCATACCGAGAAAAGGGGCAGAAGCGTGTATACTGTGTTCCGCGTGTGGGCACCCCATGCCGTTGCCATCTCTGTGGTGGGTGAGTTCAATGACTGGAAACCCGGCAAGCTGAACATGGAGCAGGTCTCCGATGGTATCTGGTGCGCAAAGATCAAGCAGCTGCCCCAGTATACCGCCTATAAATACTGCATTACCACCCAGGACGGCAGAACGCTGATGAAATCCGACCCCTATGCGATGCATTTTGAGACCGCACCGGAAACCGCATCCCGTATCTATGAATCCGCATATCAATGGAAAGACGATGCATGGCTTGCGAAAAAGCGCGAAACGAATGTCTACAAAAGCCCCATGAACATCTATGAGGTGCATTTCAATTCGTGGCGCACCTATCCGGACGGCAATCCGCTTTCCTATACCGAATTTGCCAAGCAGATGATCCCCTATATGCGTTCCCTTTCGTATACGCATATTGAATTGATGCCCCTGACGGAGTATCCCTATGACGGCTCCTGGGGATATCAGGTGGTGGGCTATTTCGCCCCGACTTCCCGATTTGGCACACCTGATGACTTCCGACAGATGGTGGATATGTTCCATCAGGCAGGCATCGGCGTGATTCTGGACTGGGTGCCTGCACACTTCCCCAAGGATGCCCACGGTCTGTGCGAGTTTGATGGCAGCTATTGCTATGAGTACAGCGATCCGCTGAAAATGGAACACAAGGGCTGGGGTACCAGAGTCTTTGATTACGGCAGACCCGAGGTGCGCTCCTTCCTGATCTCCTCCGCCTGCTTCTGGCTGGATGCCTACCATATCGACGGTTTGCGCGTAGATGCCGTGGCTTCTATGCTGTATCTCGATTATGACCGCAGAGACGGTGAGTGGCGTCCCAATCAAAACGGTGGCAAGGAGAATCTGGAGGCGGTATCTTTCTTTAAGGAGCTTAATGAAACTGTCTTCGGCCGCCACCCCGACGTGCTGATGATCGCCGAGGAATCCACCGCGTGGCCGCTGGTCACAAAGCCCACCGATATCGGCGGACTGGGCTTCAACTTCAAGTGGAACATGGGCTGGATGAACGATATGCTTTGCTATGCCTCCATGGATCCGCTATACCGTTCGTATAATCACGACAAACTGACCTTCTCGTTCTTCTATTGCTTCTCCGAGAATTATGTGTTGCCCATCTCCCATGATGAGATTGTACACGGCAAGTGCTCCATGATCCAGAAAATGCCCGGCGATTACGCACAGAAATTCGCTTCCTACCGCGCCTTTCTTGCCTATATGATGGCGCACCCCGGCAAAAAGCTGCTGTTTATGGGGCAGGAATTTGCCCAGATGAAAGAGTGGGACTACCAATCCGAACTGGATTGGATGCTGCTGCAATATCCTGCCCATGGGCAGATGTTGAGCTTCACCAAGGCACTGAACAAATTCTACCTGAAAACATCGCCCCTTTGGCAGAATGACGATTCCTGGAGCGGCTTCTCGTGGATCAGCAACGACGATTACCGTCAAAGCGTCATCGCCTTCCGCCGAATCGACGATCACGGCGATGAGATCGTGGCGGTGTGCAACTTCGTGCCCGTGCAGCGCGAGGATTACAAAATCGGCGTGCCCTATGCAGGCACCTACCGTCTGGTGATGGATTCCGATGCTGTGGAATTCGGCGGCAGCGGTGCAGCCCTTGCCTCTGCAAAAACCATGAAGGAACCTATGCACGGCTTCAACCAATGTGTATCGCTGACTTTGCCGCCTCTCTCGGTGCAGTTTTATCACTGCAAGCCAAGAAAACCGCGTACCCCTAAGGCAAAGCCCACTGCCGATGCTTCTACCGCAGAATCAACCAAAGCAACCACCCGCAAAAAATCTGCAGCAAAGACCAAACAATAATCGCTCAACAGCAGCCCTGGGGCTGTTCATAGAAAAGGAGGATTTATACCACAATGTATATCAAAAAAGAATGTGTTGCCATGCTGCTTGCCGGCGGACAGGGCAGCCGCCTGTACGCGCTGACAAAGGATATGGCAAAGCCGGCGGTGCCCTTTGGGGGCAAATACCGCTTGATTGATTTTCCGCTTTCCAACTGCACCAATTCGGGCATTGATACCGTGGGCGTGCTGACCCAATATCAGCCGCTGGTACTCAATGACTATATCGGCAACGGTCAGCCCTGGGATCTGGATAAGCTCCACGGCGGCGTTCATGTGCTGCCCCCCTATCAGACGGCGGCAGGTGCATCATGGTATGAGGGCACCGCAAACGCCATCTACCAGAACATCGGCTTCATCGAGCGCTATAACCCCGAATATGTCGTGGTGCTGGGCGGCGACCACATCTACAAAATGGATTACTCCAAAATGTTGGATTTCCATAAGGCAAAGAATGCCGATCTCACCATCGCCGTGCTGGATGTGCCCCTTTCCGAGGCAAGCCGCATGGGCATTATGACCTGCGATGACGAAATGCGCGTGGTGGACTTCACCGAGAAACCCAAGGAGCCGAAATCCACACTGGCATCTATGGGCATCTATGTGTTCACATGGGAGAAGCTGAAAAAATATCTCATCGAGAACGAGAACGCCAATACCGGCTCCAAGGACTTCGGCAAGGATATCATTCCCGCGATGCTGCACGACGGCGAGCGTCTGTACGCCTATACCTTTGAGGGCTACTGGAAGGACGTGGGCACACTGGATTCTCTCTGGGATGCGCACATGGATCTGTTAAGCCCCAGTGAGCCGCTGGACCTCTACGACAAGGACTGGAAGATTTACTCCCGTCACAACAATATGCCGCCGCAGTACATCGGTGCTTCCGCCGAGGTGGAAAACGCCATGATTACCGAAGGCTCTGTCATTAACGGCAAGGTGGATTTCTCCATCATTTTTGCGGGTGTTACCATCGAAGAAGGCGCAACGGTGCAGTACAGCATCGTGATGCCCGGTACCGTCATTAAGGCGGGTGCTGTGGTAGAGTATGCCATTGTCGGTGAGGATTGCGTCATCGGGGCAGATGCGCACATCGGCAGAAATCCCGAAGAATATGTGGAGAATCGCGACGAGTGGGGTATCGCTGTGGTGGGCCACAAGCTGACCGTCAGCCAGGGGAAGGCAGTTGCCCCGAAGCAGATTCTTTCGGAAAGTATTTAAGGGAGGCGTACCGCTATGATAAGAACCAATCAAAATGTACTGGGTCTGGTGTTTGCCAGTGTGCATGATTCCGCAATTTCCGATCTGACCAAGCAGCGCACCATGGGCTCGGTGCTGTTTGGCGGCAGATACCGCCTGATCGACTTTCCGCTTTCCAATTTCGTGAATTCGGGCATTTCACAGGTGGGCGTGATTACCAAGCGCAATTACGGCTCCCTGCTTGACCACCTGGGCTCCGGCAGAGAGTGGGATCTCGCTCGCAAGAACGGCGGCCTGCATCTGCTGCCGCCCTACAGCCATACCAGTTCCACCGTGTACAGCGGCAAACTGGACGCACTGGGCAATGTCTGGAGCTTTGTGGAGCATTCTTCCGCAGACTTTGTCATTCTCTCCGATTGCGACATCGTCACCACCATTGATTACCGCCCTGCCGTGGCTGCCCATATCCGCAGCGGCGCAGATATCACCGCAATCTATGCAAAGGGCTTCTACGATCAGTCTACCGAAACTTCTGCCACCATTTTCGGCGTGGATGACGACGGCTTTGTCAACGATGTGATGGTGGATCCGCCTATGACAGGGGCTTGCAACCTGGGCTTGAATATGTATATCATGCACAAGGAGTTTTTGCGCCGTATCGTGAAAGAATCCATGAGCAGAAACCGCTTTAGCTTCCGCAGAGATATTTTGCAGGATCGCAACGCAAACTACCGTATCTTTGCCTACGAGCATACAGGCTACTACGCCAAAATTGATTCGCTGCCCAGCTACTTTGCGGCAAATCTTGCTCTGCTCGACAGCAAAAACCGTGAGGCGCTCTTTACCAAGGATGCACCCATCTACACCAAAACCAAGGACAACGCCCCCGTGCGCTTCGGTCTGGAATCCCACATTAAAAACGCGCTGATCGCAGACGGCTGCGTGATCGAGGGCAAGGTGGAAAACTGCGTGCTGTTCCGCGGCGTGCGTATCGGGAAGGGTACTGTGGTGCGTGACAGCATCATTACGCAGGATACCGTCATCGGGGAACGCTGCGCCATCCGGAATGTCATTACCGACAAAAATGTTCGCATCGCAGATGAGCGGCAGTTGACCGGCTCTAAGGGCTATCCGCTGTACATCGGTAAGGGTGCACAGATCTGACCCATGGGCTTTTTCATAGAAAGGAGTGCAACTTTATGAACATTTTATTCGCATCCAGTGAAGCAAGACCCTATGTTGCATCGGGCGGTCTGGCAGATGTTGCCGGCGCATTGCCCCTTGCACTGAACGCCAAGGGTCACGATTGCCGCGTGGTTGTGCCGCTGTATCAGGCCATCAGCGATGAGCTGCGGCGGGGCATGACCTTCCTTGCGTCCATTACCGTGGATGTGGCATGGCGCAAGCAGTATTGCGGCATCTTTACTGCCGTGTACGAGGGCGTGACCTACTACTTTATCGACAACGAATACTACTTCAAGCGTGACGGCATCTACGGTTTTTATGATGATTGCGAGCGCTTCGTATTCTTTAGCCGCGCGATTCTGGAAATGCTGCGCGTCATCGGCTTCAAGCCCACCATTCTGCACTGTAACGACTGGCAGACGGCACTGGTGCCCGTGTACTACAAGATCTTCTATATGTACCAGGAGGGCTACGATAATATCCGCACCGTGTTCACCATTCACAACATCGCCTACCAGGGCAAGTACGGCCGTGAGGTCATCAATGAGCTGATGGGCATTCCCATGTATCACGCCAATTGGCTGGAGTATGACGGCAATGTGAACATGATGAAGGGCGCCATCGAAACCGCAGATAAAATCACAACAGTCAGCCCCAGTTATGCGTGGGAGATTTTGGACCCGTGGTACAGCCATGGTCTGGATCGCATCCTCACCGAAAAGCAGTATAAGCTCACGGGCTTCCTCAACGGCATTGATGTGGACAGCTACAATCCTGCCACCGATGGAACCCTTGCACCCCCCTACAGCAATTACAGCGTGAAGAATCTGGAGGGCAAAAAGGCCTGTAAAAAGGCATTGCTTGCCGAGCTTGGGCTGCCCGAAAGCGATGCTCCGCTGGTGGGTATCTGCACAAGATTTGTTGCCCATAAGGGCATCGACCTGATCCGCTATGTGTTCGAGGAGATGATCCATCAGGGGATTCGGTTTGCGGTGCTCGGCAGCGGCGAGCGTATTTATGAGGACTTCTTCCGGGAGATGGCGTGGCGTTATCCGGGGCAGGTTAGCGTGACATTGGGCTTTATTCCTGCACTGGCGCGCAAGATCTACGCCGGCTGCGATATGTTCCTGATGCCCTCGCAAAGTGAGCCTTGCGGTCTGGCACAGATGTACGCCATGCGCTACGGTACCATGCCCATCGTCCGCGAAACAGGCGGTCTGCGCGATTCTGTGCGCGATGCAGGCGGCGAGCGCGGTACGGGCTTTACCTTCAAAACCTATAATGCCCATGATATGTTGGGTGCTGTGTGCCGCGCCAAGGATGCCTACTATGATCCGGCGCGGTGGAAGCAGATCATGCTCAATGCCATGAACGAGGACTTCAGTTGGGCAAATTCCGCGGAACTGTATCTGGGCTTGTACCGCGAACTGGAAAGCTGGAATCACTGATTTTTTTACAATCCGTATATCTCAGAATATCGCAAAAGGACACTCCTTCACGGGGTGTCCTTTTGCGGTATCGGAGAAAATTTTACGCTCTGGGCGATTGCTTTTTCATGCACTCGGTATCAAAAGAGGGGTTGAACGCATAGGGATTGTTGGGGTAGGGCGAGGATTTCGCCAGCTTATCCTGCAACAAACGCATTCCCTCACCGAAGCGTTGATAATGCACGATTTCTCGCTCGCGCAGAAAACGAATTACATCGCGCACATCGGGATCATCGGCAAGCCGCAAAATGTTGTCGTAGGTCTTGCGCGCCTTCTGCTCGGCACCCATATCCTCGTGGAGATCGGCAATGGTATCGCCCGTAGACTGGAAAGTGGATGCGGAAAAGGGTACGCCCGTTGCCGCCACAGGGTAAATGCCCGTGGTGTGATCCACAAAATACGGCGCAAAGCCCTGTGCCTCCAACTGTTCGGGCGTCAGCCCTTTGGTCAGCTGATAGACCAGTGCCGCGATCATCTCCATATGAGAAAGCTCTTTCATACATATATGCTATCTGTAAGAGATCACAAATTCAATTCTGCGAAAAGCTGAATTGGTTCCATTTCCCATCCTCTGCGATCATTTCCGGTACTGTGTCCTCTCTTACCTCTGGGTCTGTGGTATCTTAGCCGAATAAAGCATCGCTTCAGCATTTCGTTTTGCTGTTCTGCCGACATTTTCTCGTCATCCAGAGCATCCATCGCTGCTTGGAAAGACCGGCAGCGTTCTTCATAGTCAATCCGTTGCGGAGCACTGGTTTCTGCAATGCGAAGCTGCTCCTTGACTTGTGCCTTGTCGGCGGTATTCTTTTCCAGCAGGTTGTTGAAGATGTGTTTTGGCATTTCGTCTTCCACATACTTTTCCCATAGAGACTTTTCTTTTTCATCAAGAGCGGATAGACGTTCCCTGAGTTTCTGGCAATAAGCATCGTGCGCTGCCAGATCGGCAATTGCCCCCAATTCGATCTTGACCCGAAAATCTACAATGCATCCGTTCAAGACACGTTTGACTTCTTCGATCATCTCGTCCATTGTACTGCTTGCGTTTTTGCAATAAGTCATGTTCGGGCATTGTATTCGATCAGCGCAGCGTCCGTTATACGGCCGTCTGATCATATAATGCCCACATTCGCATTGTATGATCCCGCTGAGTGGGTTTTTCAGTGTATATGTGATATTGTTGCGTGGAATTGTTCTCCCTGTTCTGCGTGCTCTGACAGCCTCCCAGAGAACAGTGTCGATAATCGGCGCGTGCTTGCCTGGATAAACAGGATAATCCTTCCGGTGTGGCGTGTGCCGGACGATCTCGCCGTTTTCGACCGTCTTTACAGTCCTGCGTGCTTGCCATTTCACCATACCGATATAGATCGGGTTATCCAGCATACTGTAAATTGTCGGCGGTGTCCATTGGGCACCGTTTTTTGTTTTGATGCCGATCTGATTCAGCCGCGTACAGATTGCGGTTGCGCCGTTTCCGGATGCATACATATCAAAGATTATGCGGACATTTTCTGCCTCTGCAGGGTTGATCTCCAGCGTATGTGCCCAGTGCTTTTCCTCACGGATCCGTGTGCGTTCGTATCCATATGGTGCACGGCTGCCGATGTAGTTTCCGTTCTCAACAGACAGTACCCTTCCGTTACCCATGATGCGCTTTTGGTATTCAAGGAAATCATTACCGCGCATCAGCTCACGGTTGAAATAATCGCGGTCGCGCTCGTCATTCAGATCAAAGACACCTTGCAGCGTAATCACCAGTGTGTTGGTGTAGCGGAATATCTTTGTCAGCCTGCCGATATCCTCAAGATCACCGCGGGAAAGACGTTGTGGCTCAACAATCAGAACTGCCTTGTACCGTGGCTGCTCAATCAGGCGCAGAACCTTCTGCACCTCCGGTCTGGCTTCTATCGTTTCACCTGAAACCACTTCGCGGAAACGATTGCTCTCCGGCACCGGTTCTGGTTCACTGAGATTCCGCATGCACCATTCGTTCAGCATTTGCTCGTGCTTGGCAAGCGTTTCTGATACAGATAATGCAGGATCATCCGTGCGGCTTTTGCGCAGGTAGATCAGGATTTCTTCCGGTTTTATCTTTTCTAGTAGTGTAAACTGGTACATTTTTACCCCTCCCTGTTTTCTGAGATCTTTGCGCTGCATTTGATGAAAACAATACTTGGCGTTTCCTTTCTGATTGCAGTGCTACATGGTTAAGTCAGGCGCTGCAGCAGAGCCTCCTGCAGAACTGCAGAGAAGTTGATATGCTCTCTCACCGCCATATCATTGAGATACATCGGAATCGTCAATGTTTTTTTGACTGCTTTGGAGCAATACTTTTTCTGATACTCCAGCCAGTCAAACTCCACAATGCCGACAAACTGACCAGCTTCAAGCGCATGTGCTTCTGGTGCAGTCGGCTCGGGGATATCCTGCTGCTTTTCTGTCAGCATTTCCAGACAGATACCGATTGCTTCCTTGACCTGCTCCAATGCATCGGTGATGGTCTCGCCGTAAGAGTTACAGCCTGCCAGATCGGGTGCCCACACGGCATACCCATCACCATCTTTTTGCAGAATCACAGGATAACAAAACTTTATTTTCATACGCTCACCCTCCTATAGTATATGCGGAACTGCAGGGCTTATTTCAGCCCTGCGTCCTTCAGGATCTTCTGCTCTAGACCTTTGCCCAGGTCTTTACAGTGCATCGGAACGGTAGTGCACTTTTTCGTTTCGGGGTGTTCCAGAAACACATGAGAACCACGCTGTCTGATTTCTATGAATCCGTTACGTTTGAGCAGCTTCACCATTTCCTTTGGTGTCATCGGCATTGCCGTTCCTCCTTCCTGTATCTGTATTATAACACGTATTGCACGTATTGTCAACGGGTTTTGCAGTTTTTTCAATGTTTTTTTTTGGGGGGGTCAAGGCAATGCCGGTTCTGGCTCTGGTTGGGGCTGAGGCATGGTTTTATGTACAACCTCTTTTTTCACTAAAGGTCTATCCATCAACCCGTCAATATGCTCATACAAGTCGGCCTTTACTTTTTGCCCCATTGGTGCCAGAATCATATCA
>JAEDLR010000074.1 GCA_016295145.1 Oscillospiraceae bacterium | reverse complement strand
TAAAGAGCAAGTTTGGCGTTGAGGTGCTGCTGGAGGTGCCCCGCATTCCTTACCGTGAGACCATCCGCAAGAAGGTCTCACAGCGTGGCAAGCATAAGAAACAGTCCGGCGGTCACGGTCAGTTTGGTGATGTTGTCATCGAGTTTGAGCCTTGCGACAGCAACTCCCTCGTATTTGAGGAGCGCGTGTTTGGCGGTGCTGTTCCCAAGAATTTCTTCCCCGCGGTGGAAAAGGGTCTGCAAGATTGCGTCAAGAAAGGCGTGTTGGCGGGCTGCCCTGTGGTTGGCTTAAAGGCAACTCTGGTCGATGGCTCCTATCACCCTGTGGACTCCTCTGAAATGGCATTCAAGACCGCCGCTGCTTTGGCATACAAGGAGGGTCTGAAACAGGCTAGCCCCGTGCTGCTGGAGCCGATCGGCTCTCTGGAAGTTTCCATTCCCGATGCAAAAACAGGCGATGTGATGGGTGAGCTGAACAAACGCCGCGGCAGAGTTCTGGGTATGGAGCCTGCCGGCAAGGGTCTGACGGTGATTTCTGCGGAAGTACCGATGCGTGAAATGCACGACTTTGCCATGTACCTGCGTCAGGTTGCAAGAGGCATGGGCGAGTTCACCTTCAACTTCCTGCGCTATGAAACGCTGCCCTCGAACCTTGTAGATGAGGTCGTAGCAAGCCTGAAAACCGAAAACGACGACGAGGATTGATGAACCGACTCGGTAAGTGATGGAAATGATGAAAGGTTGCGTGGTATTCCGCGCAACCTTTTCGCATTCATTTGCTCAGCAGTTGCCAGCATCAGGTATCCATGGATTGCTTGCCCTTGTGCTAACATTTGTGATGATCCACGTTCCATAACGCATGGAAAAACAAAACCGTCAGGCATATCTCAGCCTGACGGTTTCTGCATTGTATGACTGATACTGCTAAGAATCAAAGACCTGCAAGCAGCTTCAGAATTGCAACAGCGTCACCGCTGCCGGGAGCACCATCGCCATCCACATCTGCATTTGTCAGACCCTGTTCGGAAATTACGAGGGTCTTATCCTCTGCCAGGAAACGGTTCAGAATGATCACATCACCGATTTTTACATCACCGTCGCAGTTTACGTCGCCAAGTAGGCCGGTCTGGGGCGTGGTGGTGGTAGTGGTAGTGGTAGTGGTGGTGGTTGTAGTTGTTGTCGTAGTTGTAGTAGTGGTTGTGGTAGTAGTTGTTGTAGTAGTGGTTGTGGTAGAAGAAGTCACATAGTTGGGGTCGCCGTAATTGAGCACTTCATCAGGGATAACAACAGGGCTCTTGAACAGCACAGTAATGGACTCAATCTCAAAATCACTAACGCCGCTCATCCACCATGACTCAAACTTCAGGTAGTCATAGCAAAGCTTCCAGTCCTCACCCTCAGAGGTATACTTGCCGTCATTCATGCCATCGTCAAACAGCATCTGTACAGATTCCTTCGTTGCTCCGTAGGAAATCTGCTGACTCATCCATGTGTAGTCGGTACCCTCGTCCTTTTCGGTAAAGTAACCGTTGCAGGACATCGTAATACCAAAGCAGGGGTCTTGACCACTGACGGTGGCGGTTGCGCGGACCATCACACCGATAATGGTCGCAACATCGCGGAAAGGCTTGATATCAATCATCCAATACTCGCCGTTTGTACCATCAGCAGGTGTGTAGATCAGATCAGCATCGTAGGTGAAGCTGCCGGCGGTATCGGTGGAAGCACCGGTCATATTCTTGAACATGGTTTCGAGGCTGGAGTTAAACCACTTGAGATTGTTGCGGTCAACATACTGCATATCGCCGCAATTGCCACTATCCCACAAAATGGGGCAGATACCATCGTAGCCAACGCAGGTGGAGAACAGGGTTTTGAGGAACAACTCGGTATCCGAAGCATCCTTGTTGGCATTGGTCAGCACGCCGCACTCACCGATGATAACGGGCACACCCTTTGCGGCAAACTTCTGGTAGAGGTTATTGATATCATTCTTCAGCGCGTTGATTTCGGAATCGCTGCCCCAGGTAGAGGAGTAGCCCCAGGTAGAATCGGTAGGTGCTACGCAGAACACGGGAGGCTCATAGTAATGCACCTCCACCGCGATCATGTTTGCGGCATCGGTGGGCAAAGTAAATCCGCTTTCCAGTGCGGCGCCGCAGTTGGTATTGTTGGCAGGAATAATCAGCAGACGGTTTGCATTGTTACCGCCCACCGCGCGGACAGCATCCACAAACGCCTGACCCATCTCAGTATTGACAGCGTGGGTCCAGTTGATCTCATTCCAGCCCGCAAAGGCAAGCTCCTGACCGTAATCGGCAAAATGCGTGGCAATCTGCGTCCAGACATTCTTAAACTTGGTCTTCTGCGAGGTGCCCTGCCACAGCCATGCACCATTCACATCAGCCTGTGTTGCATTGTTGGTAGAAACATCGCCTGCGCAGGAGGAAGCACCGTCGTGGTGCATATTGATGATGACCTTCAGACCTGCATCAAAGCAGTAGTTTGCAACCTCCTCAATACGGTTGAGGTAATCCACGTCCAGATTGCCATTGCTGTCCATGTTTTCCATCCAGGTGACAGGAATACGGACGGTATCGAAGCCTGCGGCAGCAACGAAAGCGATCATGGCGGTGGTGGTTCTGGAGTTGCCAAAGCCCACCTCGGTATCTACATACGGGTCATGGCTGACCCAACCGCCAACGGCAGCGGAATCAAAAGTGTTGCCGAGATTCCAGCCCATGCCCATGCTATCGACAAGAGCAATCGCATCAGCGGCAGCATTTGCCTCAGGGATATCAAAGGAGCATACGCCGGCGGCCAGTGCGACCGTCAAAACACCCGAAAGCAACTTACGGAATAACTTCATGGTAACATTCCCCTTTTCATAAAATCTGATAGTACCACTTTACCACAATATTTTCCAATTGTCAATCGGCTGATATGCCAAATTTGGCGTCCGATTTTTGTGCATATTCCACACAAATTATCATAAAATCCCCCAAAACGCCGCGCTGAAAAGTGCAATATTGTCATATAATATCTGAGAATGTATCACAAAATTTTGTGCTGAACAATCGCCATATATGAAAAATCTATGAATAAATGGCAGATTTTTCCGAAAAAAAGCGCAGCCGTTCAGACTGCGCTTTTGCAACAAGAGTATAATTCTCACAAAAGGTTACTCTGCGTATTTTGAGGTGATCCCGAGGTATTCCTCCAGTGTTAAGCCGCTCTCGTAGACCTTTTTTGCAGTTTCCTCGCCCAGGTAGCGTATATGCCACGGCTCATACTTATAGCCCGTAATGTGGGACTTATCCTTGGGGTAACGGATGATGAAGCCGTACTTCCAACAATTTTCGGCAAGCCATGCTGCCTCGGGGGTGTTGCTAAAGCTGTCGCCTGCATAGTTGATATCAAAAGCAAGGCCGGTCTGATGCTCAGAATGTCCGGGGCGCGCCGAGTAAGTATCCGCTTTTTCTACGCCATCGCGGTTTACAAAGCGCTTGTAGGTCGCCTCCTGCGTAGCATAGGAACGGTATCCCGAAACAATGCTCAGGCTCATCATCTCTGCCGACGCAGCGACCTGCATACGGTCAAAGGCAGCCTTTGCCTCGGGATTCACGCCCGGATCAAAGCTTTTTGGCAATCCATAGGTTTTGTTTGCAATCAGGATGCCCTGCACATATGCCACGCCGTCGATGATCTCCAAATCGGCAGAAGGTGTGGGAGGCGCAGTGGTTGTCTCGCCCAACACAGTAACTGTCACTTCGGCATACACCGCAGGATTATTCACAGAGGTAACGCGCACGGTACAAACGCCTGCGCCCACTGCGGTAATATCGCCCAACCAGTTGACGGTTGCAACATTTTCGTCGGAGGATTCCCATTTTTCGGTTTTGTCGATTGCATTGGCAGGGGACATGGTCACGATGGGCATTTTCTTTTCGCCCACCTTCAGGCTCACCGCATAGAATGTCAATTCTATGCCCGTCACCGAGCCAGGTGCAAGGGATACGGTGGTGGTGGTTGTCTCGATGGTAGTGGTCGTTGTTGTGGTGGTGGTTTCGGAAGTGGAAGTCAGATCCGGCTGCACATCACCTGTAATGGTAACATAGAACGTTTCGCGATCACCGGCAGTGCCCTCGGCGATTACCACGACATTGCCGGGTGCCAGTGCCGTCATCAGATGCGCGTCATCAATGGTCAGCAGCTTGCTGTCAGAAATCGAACAGGTAAAATCACCGGAAAAACTTGTTACCAATGTACGGGACTGTCCGACCTCTATATTGATGTTATGGTAATTGCTCTGCTTACCCTGTCCACCGTTTGCAATCAGATAGACGCCCATCACAAGACCAGCCATGCACAGCAATGCAAGCAGCAGCATGGATACCGATGAAGTGCTGCGCTCACCGGCAGCAGGCTTTGCTTTCGTATTTTTCGCCATAATACGACTCCTTTCTCTTGCAGTTGAAACGATTGATACGCTTATTATATCACATTCTTTTGGATTTGTCACCCTTTTTCATAAAAATCCAAAATTTTTTTCGCGTTGTTACAAACTCCGCTCAGCAAAAAAGCCCGTCATGTGACGAGCTTGCAGATAAAATAAATGATGCCGTAAATCGCGCTGGCGGTGGTACCGTAAAGGATCACGGGGCCTGCAATGGTAAAAATTTTGGTGCCTACACCGAGTATGAAGCCCTCTGTTTTTGCCTCAACTGCCGCCGAAGCGACTGCGTTTGCAAATCCCGTGATGGGCACAAGCGTGCCTGCGCCGCCATGCTTCGCAATCTTTTCATACAGCCCCAAACCTGTCAGCAGTGCGGAAAGAAACACCAACACTACGGAAGTCCATGTGGCAGCGTCCTCTTTGGGCATATCATACGCCATCAGAAATTGGGTAATGCACTCGCCGATCAGACAAATCGTGCCACCAATCAAAAATGCCTTTGGCAGATTGTAGTACCACTTACTTTTGCGCGATGCCGCGTGCACCATTTTTTGATACGCCTCAGGGGTAGGTTGCTTTGGATGAATTGCCATCATCAATCTCCTTTGCGGTTTTGCCGTTAGTGTGTGCTGGTTTTTCAAAATTATGCAAATCACCCGATACGCAATCTCGCAATTTACTGATGTTTCAGATCGCGCAGTGACAGAAAGCAAAAAGCCGCCCACAGGGACGGCTTTTCTGTTTCGCAATCGGATTCTAAAGAAAGCGGGAGCGTGCAAAATGCCTCACTCAGGATTTCTTCTTATCGCTGTCATTCTTTTCGGCAGCCAGCGCAATACCCTTCTGACGTGCAGCCTTGCGCTCCTTTTCGGCAGCGGCGGCTTCCTCCATCTGGGTGATGTTCTCGTGGATCGCCCATTTCTTTACGCGGATTTTACTACGCTCACCACCTGTTTCCATCACAATGGAATCCTCAGCAACACGAATGACGATACCAATCAGACCACCCGCGGTGCAAACCTCATCGCCAATGCGGACATTATCGCGCATCTTCTGTGCTTCCTGCTCACGCTTTTTCTGGGGCCGGAACAAAATGAGGTACATCAACACAATTGCAATTACAAAGGGAATCAAACTACCCAGCAACTGCACCCATGCGGAGCCGCCTGTTGCAGTGCTATCTGCTGCAGCTTCGCCCTCAGCAAAGACAGTTACAGCCATTGCAGATGCGGCACCCACCGCACCCATTGCACTTGCAATCATTTTCATCAGATTACGGGTTACAGAACGCTTCATATCAATAAACCTTTCTTCCATGCCGTTGGCAGATTATCATACGCTTTATTATATCATGCTTTGTGCAGATTTGCAAGCAAATTCCGCAGATTTCACAAACTTCGCACAAACGGCACTCAGTTATCGCTCAAATCAAAGGATTCCTCCTCGTTATTCAGCGCAGCATCCAGAAGTTTGCCAAAAAACGCCGCTGGATTGCGCATAATGCGCTCTGCCAGCTCTTCCGCTGCGTTGCAATTTGGTGTGAGAATCCGCAGTGTGAACATCTCGCGCTGGCGGTCATTACATCCCACGCAGAGCATATAGCCGTCCTCCACCTGTTCGTAGGTGACAGACATCTCCTGCATTGCCTTTTGCCGTGCAGCAAAACGCAACGCAGTCAGCACCACACGGTCACGAAGCACTTTGGGCACATACTGCCGCATATCGACGGCGCAGGCAATGCCCTTATCCGTCAGGGTATAGATGGTTTCGTTCTCTTGCTCCTGCTGCACAACAGATTGATTCTCCAGCAGAAATCCCAAGGCATCCGTATAAAGAAAGAAATTGATATGCCCCGCCGATACCAGAATATCATACAGCCAGCTTTCGGGAATCGGACTATCTAGGCGATACAGCACAATGCAAATTAAAATACGAACGAGATGAGGATCTTGCAGGCGTACAGGCTTCAGATCGGGATACTGCCTTGCTTTGTGGCGAATCGGCGGCACAGGCTTTGTTTCAGGGAAGAAAGCAAGTTGCCCCGGCAGGGGAATCAGCTCAGGTTCATCCACTGAAAATAGCGTCTGTTCCTCCATGCAAGCACCTCCTTGCTTCAAAATCAAACGAAATTGGGGTAATCCAACAGATGGGAAACCAAAGCGATGCAGGTGGCTGCTTCCACAGCAGGCAGCGCTTCAGGCACAAGACAGGGCTTGCTGTTTTGATCACTTTGCAGCACTTCGTTGGTCATTGCGGAATAATCGACGGTCTCCTGGGGCTGCGCAACAGATGCCGCGGGCTTGACTGCTACGCGAAACGCGATGGGCATACCCGAAGAAATGCCGCCAAGCACGCCGCCGTGGTGATTGGTGCGGGTCAGTACATGGCCGCGTTCATCCACATAGAAGGGGTCATTGTGCTGCGTGCCGGTCATTTTGGCAGATTCAAATCCTGCCCCAAACTCTACTCCCCGTACACCGGGAATACCGAAAACCAACTGGGCGATGGTGTTCTCAATGCCATCAAAAATCGGTGAACCAACACCGGCAGGCACGCCGATCGCATAGCAAGCGATCACGCCTCCCAATGTTTCGCCCCCATCGGCAGCCTTGGCGATATCACGAAGCATCCGCTTTCCTGCGCGGTCATCCTGGACAGCAAAAGGTTTGTTGCGAATCGCAAGAATCTCCTCTTTGGTAATGGATGTTGCCGAAAGAGGCTTGTCCTTGATATTGTGAATGGCGGCAATATGCCCACCAACATAAATGCCACGGCGCTCCAGAATTTGTTGGCAGACAGCACCGGCAAAGCAAAGCGGAATGGTCATTCGTTCCGAAAGATGACCGCCGCTGCGCACATCAGCAAAGCCGCGGTAGCGCATAGCGCCTGTATAATCTGCGTGACCAGGACGTGCAATGCGAGACATGGACTGGTAATCAGCCTGCGAAACCGTTTTGGGATTATTCAGAAAAGCGCAGAGGGGTGAACCTGTTGTGCGGTTCTGCACCAGCCCCGACAAAATCTGAGGCACATCAGCAGGTGAGGGCAAAAGCGGCGTTTCGTTCTCTGTGGGAATCGGCTTGGAGCGACGGCGCATAAACTGCGCAAGCTGATCCAATGCAATATATTCCCCAGGCGGTAGGTGGTCAAGCACCACACCAATGGCGGGACCTTCCGCTTCTCCGAACAAAGATATTGCGATGCGATGCTGCCAAATTGATGCCATAGAATCCTCCATAATCGTCAAAATACAGTAATGCTTACCTATTATTATACCACATTCGCGGCAAAATGACAATACCTTTCGCAAAAGAAAAAGGACGATGCATCAGCATCGCCCTTTCATCATTTTGGGTTACACCCTATTGGGATTCGCAGAGATTAGCCTCTCTTCTTGCGAACAACCAGAGCAGTA
>JAEDLR010000015.1 GCA_016295145.1 Oscillospiraceae bacterium | reverse complement strand
CCACCCTCTGCAACCAGATGGTCAACTTCCTGGGCATCATGCAGAACGAGTGGGCAGGCGCACAGGCATTCTCCTCCTTCGTTACCTATCTTGCCCCCTTTGTCAAGGCGGACAACCTCTCCTACGATCAGGTGAAAAAGTGCATCGAGTCCTTTATCTTCGGCGTTAATACGCCTTCCCGTTGGGGTACACAGGCACCGTTCTCCAATATCACCCTGGACTGGACTGTTCCCAATGACCTTGCGGAACTGGAGTGCATCGTCGGCGGAAAGCCCGCAGGCTTTAAGTATAAGGACTGCAAAAAAGAGATGGATATGGTCAACAAGGCGTTCATCGAAACGATGATTGAGGGCGATGCCCATGGCCGCGGTTTCCAGTATCCCATCCCCACCTATTCCATTACCCGTGATTTTGACTGGTCTGATACCGAAAATAACCGTTTGCTGTTTGAGATGACCGCAAAATACGGTACGCCTTATTTCTCCAACTATATTAACAGCGACATGGAGCCCAGCGATGTGCGTAGTATGTGCTGCCGTCTGCGCCTTGATCTTCGCGAGCTGCGCAAAAAGACCGGCGGTTTCTTCGGCAGTGGCGAAAGCACAGGTTCCGTTGGCGTTGTCACCATCAATATGCCCCGTATCGCATATCTGGCAGCCGATGAAGCGGATTTCTATCAGCGTCTGGATAAGCTCATGGATATTGCAGCACGCAGCCTGAAAATCAAACGTACTGTGATTACCAAACTGCTGAATGAGGGACTGTATCCCTACACCAAGCGTTATCTGGGTACGTTGGATAACCACTTCTCTACCATCGGTCTGATCGGTATGAATGAGGTCGGTCTGAATGCCAAGTGGCTGCGCAAGGATCTGACCCATACCGAAACACAGGTGTTCACTAAGCAGGTGCTTGACCATATGCGCGAGCGTCTCTCCGATTATCAGGAGATGTACGGCGACCTGTACAATCTGGAGGCAACCCCTGCCGAATCTACCACCTATCGTCTGGCAAAGCACGATGTGAAGCGTTACCCCAATATCATCACCGCAGCAAAGCCCGGCGATACACCCTATTATACCAATAGTTCCCACCTGCCGGTTGGCTGTACTTCGGATATTTTCACCGCACTGGATGTGCAGGACGAGTTGCAGACCTGCTATACTTCGGGTACCGTATTCCACGCATTTTTGGGCGAAAAACTGCCTGATTGGAAGGCAGCCGCAACACTGGTTCGCAAAATTGCCGAGAATTATAAGCTGCCCTATTATACGCTTTCTCCCACCTATTCCGTGTGCCGTAATCATGGTTATCTGGTGGGTGAGCAGAAAACCTGTCCCGAGTGCGGTGCCGAAACCGAGGTGTATAGCCGCATCACAGGCTACTACCGTCCCGTCAAGAACTTCAACGACGGCAAGGCGCAGGAGTATCTCGACCGTCAGGAATACGATATCGAGCATTCTGTGCTGACCCGAAACGGTGTTCCTGCATCTACCGAAACGACCGCAGTCACCACTGCACCTGCCGAGGTAGAAGCAAATGTGATGCTCTTTGCAACAGCAACCTGCCCGAATTGCCGTATGGCAGCCACTTTCTTGGAGCAGGCGGGCATCCCGTTCACCAAAATAATGGCAGATGAGAATGCAGACCTCGTTGCAAAGTACGGGATCAAGCAGGCACCGACACTGATCGTTGAGCATGACGGTACCTTTGATAAGATCGTCAATGCTTCCGAGATCCGCAAATTTGCAAATAGTGCAATCGTGAAAAAATAAGCGAGGAGTCACACATCATGTTGTACGATGTGATCATCATCGGCGCAGGGCCTGCGGGAATGACCGCGGCTCTATATGCGCGCCGCGCAGATCGATCCGTTTTGCTGATCGAAAAAGAAACCTTTGGCGGTCAGATCACCTTTTCCCAAAAGGTCGAGAATTTTCCCACACATATGGCGATCAGCGGCAGTGCCCTTGCCGATCAGATGCTCGCACAGGTGCAGGCGCAGGGTGCCGATGTGGAATTGGATACCGTTGTGAAGATCAGCAAAAACGGCGATTTATTTGTGCTGACGGGCGAGTTTGGCAGCTATGAGGCGAAATCGGTGATTCTTGCAACGGGTGCCAAGCATCGCGTGTTGGGGGTTGAAAATGAATCAGCACTGGTTGGCGCAGGCGTGTGCTATTGTGCCGTTTGTGACGGCGCATTTTACCGCGGGCAGAAGGTCGCAGTCATCGGCGGAGGGAATACCGCTTTGCAGGATGCACTCTTGCTTGCAGAGCTGTGTGAAAAGGTCACCATCGTGCAGAATCTCCCTGTCCTGACAGGCGAGCAGGTGCTGCAAACACGCATCGGCAAGCTTGCCAATGTGGAAGTTATTACAAACGCTACCGTGACAAAGCTTTGCGGAGAAGATGCACTCACAGGAGTGGTCATCCAGACAGCCGCAGGAGAGCAAAGCCTTGATGTGACGGGTGTATTTATCGCCATCGGTCAGCAGCCTGATAATCAAGCGTTTGCAGCGTATGCCGCACTGGACGATTACGGTTATGTCAAGGCGGATGAGCGTTGCCTGACGGATACAGCAGGCTTGTTTGTGGCAGGGGACTGCCGTACCAAAGCAGTGCGCCAGATCGTAACTGCAACTGCTGACGGCGCAACCGCTGCGCTGGCAGCCTGCCGATACCTGGATACCCTTTAAAATGAAAAAGACGCTTTTGATGTACCATCAAGAGCGTCTTTTTTTGTGTTACAGGTGGATTGATCGTTATCGTTTTGTAAGCCACCCCTGAATGCCGCTGAAGATCGTGAAGGCTACCTTGTATTGGTATTCTTCTGTGGTGAGCAAAGCAGCCTCATCAGGATTGGAAAGGAATCCGCATTCCACCATCACCGTAGGATTTTCACAGTAGTAGCAGAGAAACAGCTCCGAACCGCATAGTTTGATCTCGCGGTTATTTTGCGGCTGTAACTGCTCGTGAAACTGCGTTTGCAAACTTTGCGCCAGACGCTCGCTTTCGCTGTTGGTATTGGCGTAAAACATCTGTGCGCCGCTGTATTTTGTATCCGTAAATTGATTCTGATGAATCGAGATGCATACAGCATTGTCGTACTTATTAAACAGTGCCAGCCGATTGTCCATATCCGAGCTTTTCTGATTGGCAATGCCCTCAATGCCCTGATCGTGGATGGAACGGTCGGTATCTCTTGTGACTTCTACACGGTAGCCGAAGGCTTCCAGCCAATCGCGCAGTGCAAGCATAATGTTCAGGTTGATACCCTTTTCCGGCACTCCGTCTGCGCTGGAGCAACCGCCGTCCATACCGCCATGTCCTGCATCCAGAATGAATACAATGTCCCTGCTGTTGGTCTGCGCCACGGTGGGGAGTGCCTCGGGATTGTAGCTGTCCGCGTTGGAGAGTGCCACACGGATGCCCATGCCGCAAAGGGCAAACATCAAAAGCAGCAGCATACTGTTTCGCCGGATTTTTTTCCATACTTTTTTCATATGGTTCACCTCACAAATCAATCGTATGATTCAGCATATGAACCCTAATTGTGATTTAGAACACAATCCATTTTCTTGTGCTTCCAGAATTTACATACACATAATTCGACAAAAAGACTTTACATTGTAGCGAAAATCATGTATAATCATATGTGCAATTGGTACAACACCACCGAAAGGAATTGTTTCGACATGATGCTACGGAAAATGATCGGCGTTTGTACAGCCGCAATGCTTGTATGCACCGCCTTTGTGAGCTGCAACGATGCACCCTCGGAATCCTCCACCATTGCAGTGATGCAACATGATTCCACAACCGATGCAACCACCACTTCGGCTACGCCGCCACAAACCACCACGCAGTCAACCACGAAAACCACTACCACCCACAAAGAAACCACTACGATGACAACCACATCAACCTCAGCCACGACCTCAGCCCCTTTGATTGATACAGAGCCTCCGATTCTGCTGAATGGGGGATGGGGCACGAAAATTCTGCAAGGCACTGCGTTTGTACTGGATGATTATGTCGGCTATGCTGATTTTTATGATGCTGCGCCCACGCTGCACTATACAGGCACGGTCAATACGGATGTCTGCGGTACATACCCCATTACGGCAACCATCACGGATGACGCCGGTAATTCGTATTCCTGGAAGCTGGAGATTTCCGTTGTAGAATCTATTCCATCAGGTGGGGGAGGCAGTACACCGTCGGGGCTTTCCTTTGATTCGCTGATGGCAAAGCATAAAGAAGATGGTATTCGTTTTGGCATTGATGTATCCCGTTGGCAGGAAGATATTGATTTCGAGGCAGTGAAGGCGGCAGGCTGCAGCTTTGTCATCATGCGCATCGGGCATTTTAATGAGAGTATCACCGTAGATGCTTACTATCATCAGAATATCGCAGCAGCCAAGGCAGCAGGTTTGGATGTGGGCGTGTATCTCTATACCACAGCCAATACCCCCGATGAGATCAAAGCAAATGCCGCATGGGTCGCCGAGCAGTTAGACGGAATCAAGCTTGATTTTCCCGTTGCCTTTGATTGGGAGCGATTCGGTCATTTTCAGGAGTATCGCATGAGTATCCGCGATCTCAACGAGCTGTATGTTCTCTTTGATGCAGAAATGCAACGTTACGGCTATTCCACGATGCTTTACAGCAGTAAAAACTATCTGGAAAACTTTTGGTATGTGCAGAAAGATTATCCCGTTTGGCTCGCCCATTATACCTCTGAAACAGATTATGCCGGAGATTATATGCTGTGGCAGCGTAGCAGCCGGGGAAGAATCGATGGCATTACAGGGGATGTGGATTTGAATATTCTCTATGAGTCGGAGTATCAGAAGCATTTTGCGCCCTGATGGATATGCAGAAAGCGTAACCGTCAAATCCTCCGTGCCTACCCTTCGAGTGTCTAAAGTGAAAAGATTCTGAAAATTCAAAATCACACAAAAACAGCACTGCTACCGATTCGGAAGCAGTGCTGTTGCTGCGCTTTGAAAAGCATCAATGTATATGATACGACAGCACATAACACAGCATCGGGGATGCGCCCATTGCTCACCACGCACAGAGAACGAGTGTTCTTTCTCTGTAAAAAAAAGAAACGCCGCACAGTGGCAGCGTTTCCTTTGCGTTGTTCCAATTATGCGATGGTCTGGGGTTGCGGCTGGGTGCCGGCGGACGCGGTTTCTGTCGCAACAGTGGGAGCGGGGAGTGGTGCAGCGTGATCGTCCGCAAGCTTTGCGCCAAGAAAACCTGCCAGCAGTGCCCGGAGATCCACACCGGTTGCTTCTGCCAGGCCGTCTGTGATCTGGGTGGTGGTGCCGATGATATCTCCAACCAGTTTGCCCGAGTTGCCATCACCGTACATGGTAATCTTATCCACCTGGGAAAGGGGCATTGCAGCGTTTTTGACCACATCAGGCAGTGCCTTGAAGTACATTTCCAGCACGGCAGCTTCGCCGTATTTTTTCATAGCTTCTGCCTTGGCGTTGATACCCTCAGCCTCTGCCAGACCTTTTGCACGAATGGCATCTGCCTCTGCCTGACCCACTGCAGCGATACCCTCAGCCTCTTGCAGCCTTGCGTACTTTGCGGCTTCAGCAGCAGCCTTTTGTGCTTCTGCTTCCTGTTCCCGCTGGAAGCGCTCTGCTTCGGCTTCTTTCTTCAACTGGTAAAGCTTTGCGTCGGCTTCCTGTTGCGCCTTATAGCGCTCTGCTTCCGCCTTTTTCTTGATTTCTGCGTCCAGCGCCTGCTCGCGGACGGCAGCTTCTTTGGATTTCAGTTCCACATCCTTTTCACTGGCGGCGATATCCGCATTGGCACGGGAGATCTCAATGGTTTTACGCTGTTCCTCCCGCTGAATCTCATATGCGGCATCGGCAATAGCAAGCTGGGTATCGGAAGCCTTTTTCAGCTCTGCCTGACGGATTGCCAGTTCGTTGTTTTTCTGGGCGATCTCGGTTTCCGCGAGAATACGGGCATCGTTGGCCTCTTTCTTTGCCTTCGCCTTTGCAATTTCAATTTCCTTTTCGGATTCTGCCTTGGCGATGGCAGCCTTTTTCTGGATTTTGGTGGTGTTGTCGATACCGAGGTTTTCAATCAGATTCTGATCATCGGTGAAGTTTTGCACATTAAAGGAGACGATCTCCAGACCCATGCGATTTAAGTCGGGGGCAGCGTTCTCCTGCACCTTTTCCGCAAAGGCCTTGCGGTCATTCACCATGGCTTCCAGCGTCATCTGACCTACGATCTCACGCATATTGCCCTCAAGCACTTCACGGGCAACCTTGGCGATGTAGTCGGTATCGCGGTTGAGGAAGTTCTCGGCACCCAGTTTGATGAGCTCGGGGTCGCTGCTGACCTTGATGTTGACATTGGCATCCACATTGATGTTGATATAATCGGCAGTGGGCACGGCACTGGATGTTTTGACATCCACGGCGATGAGCTGCAGCTTCAGTTTATCCACGCGCTCAAAGAAAGGAATGCGGATACTGGCTCTGCCGATGATGATCTTGCGGCGCAGACCCGAAATGATATAAGCGGTGTCCGGCGGTGCTTTCAGGTAGCCGGTGAACAGGATGATCAGTACCACGATCAGGGCAATGGCAATGGGTATGATCTTGCCGAAATCCAGATCGGCGAGTTCCATTGCAAGCAGCAGATTGGTAAGGGCGGCGATGTTCATAATTTGCATAACAGGTCACTCCATATCCGAATAATTCAGCACAGTGTGATACACATATGCCTACCGACATTATACCACAAAATTCGACAAAATGCAAGACTTTTACCGTAGAAGTGTTATTTTTGGCGCACCATGGAAAGCCCTTGCAATTCCTGTCGAATTATGCTATAATAGGCACAGTTGTATGTATATCTGATCAAAAGAAAAGGAAGGGAAACCCTATGGCAAAGAGAAGAATCCGCTGGGGACGCATGGCGATGCTGTTCGTGCCCGTGTTTGTCATAATTCTACTGATCTGTACCCAGTGCGGCGGCGGCAGCGATGCCGGTGAGGAAAGCAGCGAGGCGGGGAATTCGGGCAGTTCCAGTGTCAGCGATACCTCTGGTGCGCCCGTTGATGCCCCAGATCCCTTTGTTGTGGTGCTGGATGCAGGGCACGGCGGCTTTGACGGCGGCTCTACCGCCGTGGGCGTGACCCGTCTGGAAAAAGACGATAATCTGACACTGGCACTGGCGACGCAGCAGGCATTGCTCAAGTACCCCGGCGTCCATGTGATCATGACCCGTACCACCGATGAATTCATCAGTCTGCAGGATCGCTGCGATGTGGCAAATCACGCAGACGCAGATCTGTTTATATCGCTGCACCGCAACTGCGCCACCGAGGGCAACGGGGTGGAGATCTGGATCAACAGAGAGGACGATGTTGTGGATAAGGCGCTGGCGGAGTATATTCTGGAACTGCTGGACGAAGTGGGCATCTCCCGCAACCGCGGCATTAAGTTTGGCTTCCGAGGCGTCAGCGGCGAGAATTCGGACAATCAGGGTGACAGCTACTATGTCAACGCCAACACCGAAATGCCAAGCTGCCTGGTGGAACTGGGTTTTCTCACCAATGACGAGGATAATGCGAACTTTGACCAGCATATGGACGACTACGCCGATGCCATTGCAAGAGGAATTGTAGAGCTGGGCATGGACGAGAATTTGTACAACCGTACTGCGCTGCAATAAATCTGTGGAAAGGATGGCTGCGATTTGCAAGCAATGACCTATCATGAACTGCGAAAGCTGGCAAAGGCATCACCTGAGGGGGGCACTGCCCTGCGCCTTGCAATCCTTGGGGACAGTGCCACGCAGCAGCTTGCAGTGGCACTCAGGGGCATGGGCACTGCAAGAGGCTTCCATCTGCAGGTGTTTGATGCCGACTACGACCAGATGGATGCCCAGACGGTTGACCCCCAGTCTCCATTATATGCCTTTGCACCGGATTATGTGCTGATTTTCCCCTGTGTGGAAAAGCTGCTGATGCGTTTTCGCAGCACGCCGCCGGAGGCACGTGCACTGTTTGCAGAGTCTGAATGTCACCGGTACTGCGTCCTTTTTGAACGCATCGCCCATTATTCCAAGGCAAAGCTGCTGTTTGTGGATTTTCCCGCCTGTCCGGATGGCGTATTCGGCAACGGTGCGCTGCGTACTGCGGAATCCTTTCCCTATCAGCGGCAGCTGCTCAATGCAAAACTCTCCGAAAAAATGTGCAACGATTACCCCAATGTGTATCCGGTGGCACTCAGCGAGATTCAGGTGCAGCTGGGGCGGGAACGCTTCTTTGACGCGCGTATGTGGCATTTGGCAAAGCTTGCCCTGCGTACAGAGGTGCTGCCGCTGTTCGCTTCCGCTGTCATGGACGTGATACAGTCGCTGCGTGGGCAGATCAAAAAATGTGTGGTGCTGGATCTGGACAATACCCTGTGGGGCGGTGTCATCGGCGATGACGGGCTGGAAGGCATCGAGCTTGGTGAATTGGGGGCAGGGCCTGCGTTTATCGCCTTGCAACACTGGCTGAAAAATCTTCGTGAACGGGGCGTGCTGCTCGCCGTTTGCAGCAAAAATAATGCGGATACCGCCGCCGAGGTCTTTGAAAAGCACCCCGATATGGTGCTGCGAATGTCCGATATTGCGATGTTCGTTGCCAACTGGGATGACAAGGCAAGCAATATCCGCCACATACAGCAGACTCTCAACATCGGCATGGATTCCATTGTATTTCTGGACGATAATCCCTTTGAGCGTCATCTGGTGGAAAGCGTGCTGCCTGCCGTGACCGTGCCCGATTTGCCGGATGATCCTGCTATGGTGCTGCCGTATTTGCAGTCACTGTGCCTGTTTGAGGCGGCAGGCTGCTCCGATGAGGACAGAGTCCGTACCCAGCGGTATCAGGCGCAGATCAGCCGTGCGGCAGCCGAGCAAAGCTTTGATTCCTATGAAGCGTATCTGGCTTCGCTGGATATGAGAGCCGTTGTTGCGCCCTTTGCGCCCTTCTATACTGCCCGTATTGCGCAGCTCACCCAACGCTCCAACCAGTTTAATCTGCGTACAGTGCGCTATACCGAGGGGGAGATCGCTGCCATTGCCGCTGACGACCGGTATATCACGCGCTATATGACCCTATCCGACCGCTTCGGTGAACATGGTCTGGTCAGCGTGGTGATTCTTGAAAAACGACCCAACGCCTTGTTTATCGATACATGGCTCATGAGCTGCCGGGTGCTGCGGCGGGGGGCGGAACAGTATCTCTTTGACCGCGTGGTGGAAGCTGCATTGGATGCCGGTTTTGATACGCTCATCGGGGAATATCTACCCACTGCCAAAAATGCAATGGTTGCGGATTTTTATGCCCAGTGCGGTATGACCCCCCTTGGAAACGGTCTGTTTACACTGGATTGCAGGCGGCATCATCCCCACAGTACGACCATTTCTGCCGCAGAAGCGTAGGTGGGCTTTTTTCCATAAAATTCTGAAAAAACACTTGAAATATTGCTGCAACTGTGGTATAATAACTTTGTCAGAGCCGTTGTACACCGCATAAGCAACGGTCAACTGCGGAGGGTGTCCTTGTGGGGCTGCTTTCCATACTTGTGCATGCGGAGAAATGAGGAATTCAAATGAAGAAATTGACAATTCTTGCGTTGCTTGCCGCTGCCGCCGCAGGTACAGCGGTTGCAATCGCACTGACAAAGCGCAAGCAGAATGCATCCTGCTGCTATAACGCAGACGAAATGGACGAATATGATGATGAGTGTTGCTGCGATACCTGCGGTGTTTGCGATATCTGCGAGGACGATGCAGACGCACAGCCTGGCGAGGATGCAGCCGATGATGCAGCAACCGAGGCGGATTCTGTAAGCAAAGCTGCCGAGGATGCAGCCGAGGACGAAACGGAAGAAACAGATGCTAAGGACGACGCCAAAGCGTGATCGGTCGGATTTGCATAGAACGGGGTGTGTCTGGGACTCATCCCGTTTTTCTTTGTAAATGCATCTTTTTCATATAATTCATATAGCGCATATGGTACATACACTAAGGAGGTTTTTATGAAGTATCTTGTAATGCTCTGTGACGGTATGGCAGATTATCCCGTGGAACAGTTCGGCGGTAAAACGCCCCTGATGATGGCAAAGGCACCCTTTATGCAGTCTCTTGCCCAAAAGGCAGAGGTGGGCGTTGTCAAAACCGTGCCCGATGGCATGAAACCCGGCAGTGATGTGGCAAATCTTGCAGTGCTGGGCTATGATCCGGCTGCCTGCTATACCGGACGCTCTCCACTGGAGGCAGGCAGCATCGGCATTGATATGGCAGACGACGATGTGTCCCTGCGTTGCAATCTGGTGACAGTGACCGATGAGCCCGACTACGCCGACAAAACCATCGTGGATTACTGCGCAGGGGATATCTCCACTGAGGATGCTGCCGTGCTGGTCAAGTATCTGGCGGAGCATTTCAACAACGAGGAGTTTGCACTCTATAACGGTGTCAGCTACCGCCATTGCCTGATCTGGCACAAGGGTACGCTGGATCTGGGCAAGATCACTGCCCCCCACGATATTACCGGCAAGCCCGTTCGGGAGTACCTGCCCACGCACCCCAATGCGGCAAAACTCTATGCCATGATGCAGAAGTCCTACGAGCTGCTGAAGGATCATCCTCTGAACAAGGAGAGAATGGCAAAGGGGCTGCGACCTGCCAACAGCGTGTGGTTCTGGGGCGAGGGCAAGCGCGCACAGCTTGAGAATTTCTACGAAAAGTACGGCGTACATGGTGCAATGATCTCTGCGGTGGATTTGCTCAAGGGCATCGGTAAATTTGCCGATATGCAGGTGATTCAGGTGGAGGGCGCAACGGGCTATCTGGATACGAATTTTGAGGGCAAGGCAAATGCCGCCATCGAGGCGTTCCGTGGCGGTGCCGATCTGGTGTACATCCATGTGGAAGCCCCCGATGAGTGCGGCCACCGCAACGAGCCTGAAAACAAGGTGCGATCCATTGAGCTCATTGACCAGAAGGTTTTGCAGCCCGTGTGCAGCGCACTGGCAGAGATGGGCGCATACCGCGTGCTGGTTACCCCCGATCACCCCACGCCCCTTTGCCTGATGACCCATACCAACGATGCTGTGCCCTTCTTCATCTATGACAGTGAAAAAGCACAGGAGGGCGTGGCAGAGTTCAACGAGGAAACTGCAAAGCAGACCGGTCTGCTCGTTGCGCCGGGGTATACCATTATGCAGCGTCTGCTGAGCCGCTAAGCGAGGAACCGGCGATGCAGAAGATACTCGGTTACCTGCGCCGTGCTGTGCATGAGTATGACCTGATACAAAACGGTGACCGCATCGCAGTGGGCGTTTCGGGCGGAAAAGACAGCCTGGTGCTGCTGCGTGCCCTGCGGGATTTTCAGCGCTTTGGGCTGTATGATTATGAACTGGTTGCTGTCACACTGGATTTGCAGTTTGACGGCATTCCTACCGACTATTCTCCCGTGGAACAGTATTGTGCGCAGTTGGGCGTGCCCTATCATATCCTGCGCACGCAGATCGGCAGCATTGTGTTTGAATCCCGTAAGGAGACGCACCCGTGCAGCCTGTGCGCCAAAATGCGCCGGGGTGCGCTTCATGATGCCACCCGTGAACTGGGCTGCAACAAGCTTGCGCTGGGGCATCATAACGACGATGCACTGGAAACCTTTCTGATGAACCTGTTTATTGAGGGCAGAATCGGCTGCTATGCACCGAAATCCTATCTCTCGCGCAAGGATATCACCATGATACGCCCCCTGAGCTTCGCCCCTGAGCGTGAAATCCGCCGTGCGGCAAAAGCAAATGTCCCTGAGATTATCTGTTCCCGCTGCCCTGTAGACGGCCATACCAGCCGGGAAACCATGAAGGATTTCATACGCGCACAGGAAAAGGAAAACGCCGGCTTCAAAACCAGAGTGTTCGGTGCTATGCGCCGCGCCAATGTGGACGGCTGGGGCGGGCTTACCTATCACCGCAATCTTTCGGCAGATGACCCGGAAACCAACGGTAAGCCATCGCGGTTTTATATCATGGACGAACAACGGAAAAACCAAAGTGCAGATACGGCAGGTGAAAGGCAAAATGCGGATACTGGCAATTGAAAGCTCCTGCGATGAAACCGCTGCCGCCATTGTTGAGGACGGCAGACGGATTCTTTCCAATGTGATTGCATCCCAGGCGGAGGAGCATAAACAATACGGCGGTGTTGTGCCTGAACTGGCATCGCGCCGCCATTGTGAGAATATTTTGTATGTGGTGGAGGAGTCGCTGCGGCAGGCAGATATGACGCTGGACGAGGTCGATGCCATCGGTGTGACTTTTGCACCGGGACTCATCGGCGCGCTGCTGGTGGGTGTGAGCTTTGCAAAGGGCCTTGCACTGGCAACGGGGAAACCGTTGATTCCCGTACATCATACAGAGGGCCATGCGGCTGCAAATTATCTGCTGCACCCTGATCTGAAGCCGCCCTATCTGGCACTCATCGTCAGCGGCGGACATACCCGTATTGCAGCCGTCGCCGATTACACCGTCTTTCAGACCATTGGCAGAACCCGGGATGATGCAGCAGGGGAGTGCTTCGATAAATGCGCCCGTGCCATGTCTTTTCCCTATCCCGGGGGATTACACATCGACCGTGCCGCACAGCAGGGCAATGCCGATGCCTTTTCACTTCCCAAGCCCAAAATGGAGGGCAGCCCCTATGATTTTAGTTTTTCCGGGCTGAAAACTGCTGTGGTGAATCTGCTGCACCATGCAGAGCAGGTGCATGAGGCAATCAACTGCAACGATCTTGCTGCGGCATTACAGGAGAACATTGCGTCGGTGCTGACCGAGAAAACCATCGCTGCCGCCAAGGAGTACGGCTACAAAACCGTTGCGCTTTCCGGTGGCGTATCGGCAAACAGCGGTGTGAGAGCAAAGCTTGCCGCCGCCTGCGAAAAAGAGGGCATCACGCTGTATATGCCCACCGTTGATCTTTGCGGTGACAATGCCGCCATGATCGCATCCCAAGCGTATTATAATTATCTTGCAGGCATCACTGCCGATGAAAGCCTGAATGCAATGGCATCCAAAGCGTTGCACGGCGAATCCTATTCCTTTGAGAGAAAGGGGAACCCCGCTTGAACATTTACCGTAGCTTTTCCGCGCTCACAGGGCATACGCCCCTGCGGATGCCGGAGCAGTATGCAAAGCTTGCCAGACAGCCCCAAATGGCGGGTAGGCTGATTGTGACGCTGTTCCCCGACAGTGGCGAGCATTATTTGTCCATGGATCTGTTTGGATGAGCGTGCAGTTTGAACTTTTACAGGCAGGGCTGTATGTCTGCCGCAGTGATACCCACACCTTCGGCACCGATGCCTTTCTGCTGACGGGGTTTTCGCAGTACCGTGCCAAGGACCGTGTGTGTGATCTCGGTACAGGCTGCGGTATCATACCGCTGCTGATGCAGAGAATTGCGCCGCCAAAGGAGATCTTTGCCGTGGATATTCAGCCCCAGGCCATTGCACAGTTGCGGCTTGCCATAGAAAAAAGTGATCGCAGTCTGGGGATCCACCCCATTTGCGCCGATCTAAAGGAGTTATGGGAGGGCGCACCCATCGGTAAACTGGATCTGGTGACCTGCAATCCGCCGTATAAATCAGAAGGCGCAGGGATTCTTTCCCATGATTCTGCCAAGCAGATCGCCCGTCACGAGGTCGCCTGTGATATGGGGGATATTTGCAGATCTGCGGCAAGGCTTTTGAAATATCACGGCAGGCTTTGCCTTTGCTGCCGTCCGGAGCGTCTTTGCGATGTGATGTGTGCTATGCGAACGGCAGGCATCGAGCCAAAGCGCCTGCGGCTGGTGTGTAAATCCCACGGCAGTGCACCGTGGCTGTTTCTCATTGAGGGCAAAAAGGGCGCACAGCCGTTTTTGCAGATTGAGCCGAACCTGTTTATGCGCAGCGGCGAGGGCATGACCGCAGAAGCGGCACAGCTTTGCCATTTTGGGGAGGAGTACCTATGAGCGGCGTTTTGTATGTTGTGGGCACGCCCATCGGAAACCTTGGCGATATCACCGCAAGACAGCTTGAGATTCTGGAATCGGTGGCAGTCATTGCTGCCGAGGATACCCGCGTGACCCGTAAACTGCTGACCCATTTTGACATCCACACACCGCTGGTCAGCTACCATGAGCACAGTACTCAGTCAGTACTGGACGGACTCATTGCAAGGCTTGTGCAGGGGGAAAGCATTGCTGTTGTCACCGATGCAGGAATGCCTTGTATCTCTGACCCGGGGGCAAAGCTTGTGCTGCAGGCACAGGCGGAAAACCTTGCCATACAGGTGGTGCCGGGGCCCAGTGCGGTAATCTCTGCCTTGGCGGTTTCAGGGCAGGATACCACAAGATTCTGCTTTGAGGGATTTCTCTCCGTCAACAAAAAACAACGCAATGCACATCTTGCGGCATTAAAGCACGAAACGCGCACCATGATCTTTTACGAAGCGCCCCACAAGCTCATCAATACGTTAAAAGATATGGCGGCGGTATTCGGCGGTGCGCGTTCTCTTTCGCTGTGCAGAGAGTTGACCAAGCTTCATGAGGAGGTGGTAAAAACCACCTTTGCCCATGCCCTTGCTCATTACGAAAGCATACCCCCCAGAGGCGAATTTGTACTGGTGGTGGCAGGCGCTTCTGCACCGGAGGCCGATGAGAAAATGACTGCGGAAACTGCCCTATCCCTTGTGCGTGCGCGGGTGGCACAGGGTGCCCGTGCCGCTGATGCCTGCCGGGAGATAGCGGCTGAAACGGGGATATCCAAGCGGGAACTTTACCGAAAACTCATGGACGAATCCGAAGCTTAATCAGATCATGCTGTGTGAGGAGGTGGCGTATCGACGATGCAGAGCTTCATCAAGCGATGTGTCTGCGCTTCGCTTTGTATGTTTTGTATACTGTGTATGCTGCTGCTTTCTCTGCCTGTGCCCCGTGCAGAAGCGGAAGCACGGACGGTTTCTTCCGCCGATGCGCTTGCAGTGGCTTTGTATGAGCGCGAAACCACCATTGAGGTACAAGCTGCACCTGTGGATACCATGCTTTCCGAGGTGCTTTGTGTATATCCGCTGCTGGGCTTTATATTCAAGGGGTATGAGGGTGCCATCCACGGCGATACCATCTCTATGACCATGGAGTATCGTGACGATGCGTTCTTGCCCGTGCTCTCCGTGGATACGGTAGAGGCATTTGAGGCGGTGGTTACCGAAGCAGCCATTGCCAGCAGCGAGGAATTGCATATCATGATGCCGGACTCCATGCGCAATACAGATTTTGGCAGTGTGTTCGATCATGTATTCAGCAGTTCCGTTCTTGCGCGCACCATGCTCTCTGCGTTCAGTTGGGAGATCTGGAGCAACAGCTATACCGAAATGCTGTATATGTCCCTGACCATTCAGTACAGCGTGGAGCATGACAAGCTGATCCGCTATAAGCAGCGCGCCGAGGAAGAAGCCATCCGTCTTGCGGGCTCTCTGTTTTATGAGGGCGCAGAGGATGTGGTGATGGCTTTGCTTGCCCATGATGCCCTTGTGAATCGCTGCACATACAGCCAAGAGGGATACCGTGAGGAGAATCATTCGGCGTACGGTGCATTGTGCAACCGTTCTGCCGTATGCGAGGGCTACGCCGAAGCCTATCAGCTGCTGATGGATATTGCAGGGGTGGATTGCCTCTATGCGGAAGGGGTAGCCGGAGAGTCCCACGCGTGGAATATCCTTTTCATAGACGGCGCGTATTATCATGTGGATACCACATGGGACGATCCTGTGGGCGATGACGGAATAGACCGGCTTACCCACGATTATTTTCTGCTCAGCGATACACAGTTGGCACAGACCCATACATGGAACCGTGATGCATATCCTGTTGCCAATGCCACGCTGTGGGATGCCCCCAGCGCAAAAGAGCAGCTTGCACAAAGCGGCGGAAATCATCGGTTTACGGTGGAGTATACCCCAAAATGCGATGATGGGTCATTACAGGCGTATGAACAGCAAATGGCAGATCTGTTGCACCGACAGAAACCGCCCTCTACCTCCGCACAAACAACCACGGAGCATGAAATCATCCAGAGCACCACAGGTACCGAACAAGACACATCCTCTGCCGATACTGCCGTAGAGACTACCGCAAGCCATGGCCAGTCGGTATCTTCCACAGAGGAAACTACATCTGCTACAATCAATACCACCGCAGCGGAGCAGCATCGCGGCGTATCCAAAGGGGCGCTGTATCTGGTGTGGGGCATCCTGATTGTTTTTGTGCTGGGTATTCTGTACGCAAAATACATTCACTGATCGGAAAACAAGCTTTTTGATCTGTTATAGTAGCAAAACCACTGTTTTTGCATATGATAAGGCAATCCGTGACAAGGGTTGCGGTAGAAAATCATATGGAAAGCGGTGGTTTTTTTGGTTAGCAGATATTTTCTCGGTGGGGCATCGCCCAACGGTTTTACCTCGGATTTTGCAGCAGAGCAAAAAGGAAAATACGGCATCCTGCTGAAAGGCGGGCCGGGCACTGGCAAATCTACCCTGATGCGTACTGTGGCATCGATGTTTGCCGATGAGGAGGTCACGGTGTATCATTGCGCATCGGATCCTCGCTCCCTGGATGCTGTGGTGCTGGAGGAGCGCGGTGTGTTCATCGCCGATGCGACCGCCCCCCACGAGATGAGTACCCCGTTGCCCTATGTCACGGGTGAACTGGTGGATATGGCACAGGCACTGGATCCCTTGGTACTAGTGGAAAAGGCGGCGACAATCAAGGCACGCTCCGCCGAAAACGGTGCCTTGCATCAGCAGTGCAGAAGCATTCTGACCGCGGTATCTGCTATGCAGTCGATTTCCTATGAGATCGGTATGCAGGCTTTGCAGCAGGAGAAGCTTTCTGCCTATGCAAAGCGCATGAGCAAGCGGCTGATGCCCAAGGTATCCCAGAGAAAGGGTCAGTCGGGGCAGATATGCTACCGTCAGTGCAGCGCAATCACGCCACAGGGCGATCAGCTTTTTCTGCCCCCGGATTACGGCGTGGTGCTGCTGCGGGATTCCCACCATGCCGCAGCGTGCAACCTCATTGATGCATTGGCTGCAATTCTGACCCAAAGCGGCGTATCCTGTATTGCAAGCCGTTGCCTGACGCTGCCCCGGATGCAGCCTGTTCACCTGTTGATTCCCCAGTGCAAGCTAGCTATTCTCAGTGAGCATATGCTTGGCGAGAAGATCCCATCGCCTTTGACGGAGATTTCGCTGAAGCGGTTCTATGATGCGGAGATTCTGCGCAGGCAGCGTACCCTGCACCGCTTTGCCGATCAGAACGCCACCCTGCTGAAAGCACGTGCCGTGACGGTTTTGCAGGATGCCCTGACCGTCCATGATGCACTGGAAACGCCGTATATCGAAGCATTGAAACGGGATACCCTCGATGACATTACCGTGACTGTCTGCGAAACCATTCGCAAGCGGCTTCAAAGAGAGTACAAAATGTCAGTCAGATAGTACAAAAAGCATTGACAAGTCCGACCCGGTTGTGATATAATATTTTTGCAGTATTATACAAACTGTAAAATATAGAGAATCGCACAAATAGTGCGGCAACTAGGGAGGAATATGCAATGAGGTTTTCACGGCGCGTCCCCGCATTGCTGGCAGCAGGAACCATGCTGTTTTCGGCAGTGCCCCTTGTGGATCTCAGCACAACGGTTTCCGCGGAGGAGACCTATCTGACAAGAGATCCGTTTTTCAACTACAGCAGTGGCTATAACTACTACGAATCCGAGCATTTCCAGTTCATCTGGGGTAACAGCGGCGATGCAAGCTCCGTCACGCAGGATTTTATTCAGACCAATGCTGCCAATCTTGAGGAGTGCTGGGATATCTTCATGAACGATCTTGGCATGGAAGCCCCCTCGCAGTCGGTCAATCTCAGTTTGCGTGACGGCAACCATTACAAGACCAATCTGTACATTTCTGGCACGGGGCTTTCGGGCATGGCAGATGACTGGGCGTATATGTCCTACGATAATCAGGGCTATGCGTATCTGTTCTGCTGCGTGGGTGCCATGCAGGCAAATCCGCCCTCATGGGTGCTGCCCCATGAGTTCGGTCATGCAGTGACTGCTCATCAGCTTGGCTGGAACAGCAATAAATTCTCCAACGCATGGTGGGAGAGCATGGGCAACTGGTTCCGTGAGCAGTGGCTGTATGCTGTTTCGGAGAAGTACGGTTTCACCAACGATCAGTATCAGGGCTTTGGCACCGATTTCTTTGAAACCTACCTGAAGAATATGTGCTTTACCTCTCCGCTGGGCAGAGATTACTACGCCGCATGGCCCCTGCTGCAATATCTCACCGAGAACCCCGATCATCTGGATGGCTATGGGCAGTATTTTATGCGTACCCTGCTGCAGGGCGGTCAGGTGGATGAATACCCCTATGCTATGATTGAGCGTCTGGCAGATGCCCCCTTGGATGATACCCTCGGTCACTACGCCAAGCGCATGGCGACACTGGATTTTGCACATCAGGATGCCTACCGTAAGCGTCTTGATCTGCTGCTTTCCCAGGGTGAGTGGAACTGGCAGCAGATCTACACCATGCTGGAGCTTGCCGACGGTACGAGCGATACCTATTCCGTCCCCACTGAGCGTGCTCCGCAGGAAGCCGGCGTGAATGTCTGCCCCTTGGAGATCACCGGGGATACCATTACCGTCACGTTCAACGGTATGTCTGATTTGAACGGTGCCGATTGGCGTGCCTGTATTGTGATCGAGGATGCCAACCGCCAGTCCTACTATTCGGAACTGTTTGCAGACGGCGAAACCGCAAGTCTTGCCGTGCCTGCCAATGCAACTGCTGCCTATCTGACTGTAGTTGCCACCCCCGATGCATCGCTGTGGTGCCCCTGCGGTCTCACATGGCATACCGACGATTCGGAGTTCAATGAGCAGAATCACCCCTTTACCGAAAAGCACCGTTATCCCTATCAGGTCACCATTGAGGGCGCAGGCATCAAATCCCGCCCGATCAACAATACATGGGGCGCACCCCACAGCAACGGCGGCGGCTTTGTGGCATCTTCCGCCACTGTAGATGCCAGCGTGTATGTCGGTCCCAATGCCTGCGTGCTGGGCAATGCGACCGTTACCGGCAATGCCGTCATTGACGGGTATGCCATTATCGCAGAGCGTGCGAATATCTCCGGCAATGCCTATGTTGGCGATTGCGCCATGGTCATGGGCAATGCCACCGTTTCCGATAACGCCAAGGTGATCGAAAGTGCCTGCATCTACGGCAATTACCGCATTTCCGGCGAGGCGGTGGCAAAGGGTATCGCATTCTGCATGGCGGATGGTCAGCTTTCCGGACAGGGCATCGTCGATGGCGACTACTACGATGACAGCAGCAATACCGTTAGCGCAGGCACCTGCTACGGCTGGTGGAATACCCAGAATTATTGCAGTAACCGTCCCTATACCGATGGCCTGTATCTTGCTTATGATTTCGATACCGACAGCAGCAACATCGCCAAGGAGCGTTACAACAGCACCTACGCATATAATATGGGTGCTGCTTGGGAAGCACAGCGTACCGGTGCAACCGGCGTGCTGACCTTTGACGGAGTGGACGATTATCTGGATGTGGATGCTGCCATTGCCGCATTTGACAATGTCAATTTACAGTTCAGTACCCTGTGGCGGGGCGGCTCCGATGACCAGAAACTGTTCTATTTCGGTGATGCCAACCGCTATTGCTACTTTACCCCCCGTAACAGCGATGGTGTAGCGGCTTTGGTATACAATCGCGGCGAGGGCGATGTGGCGGTTGCCGCCGATGCAGCACTGGCACTGGGGCAGTGGGCACTGGTCAGCGTGAATATTGAGGACGGCAAGCTCAATTTGCAGATCAACAATGGCAGTATTTTCTCCTCGGATGCCAACGGCTATGATCTTCTCAGCGTTGCAGATCTTTCCTCACCCGTCAATGCAACGGTCAGTATGGTGGGCGCAGGTGTAAACGGCGATTATTACAACGGCTCTGTGGATTTCTTCCGTACCTACCACAAGAATATCTACCAGGAGGTCATAGATTACGGTCAGAGCGAGGAGATCACCGAACAGCCAGATGATCCCAACACCAAAAAGCGCGGCGATGTCAACTGTGACGGTTTTGTCAAGGTGGATGATGTCATTCTCCTGAACCGCTATCTCACCGAGGATGTGGCGGCTGTCATCACCGCACAGGGCATGATCAACGCGGAAATGAACGGCGACGGCAATGTGAATGCCAATGATGCAACTGCGATTTTGCGCGTTGTGGCCGGTCTTGACGAATAAGACGAACTGTGCTATAATTGCAGGGAAGCGTATCTTGCGCTTCCCTGTTATTTGTTATAAGGAGTTTTTGAACATGAACAAGATGTTTGGGCGGGTACTTTCTGTTTTGCTCACAGGGGTTTTGCTGATTTTGTGCGGCTGTAACAGGCAAGTCAGTGACAGTGCCCTTTCCAGCCAAAGCAGCACCTTGCAGACCCATGCCACAACGACAACCACCACCACGACTGCAGAATCCACAACCATCACCACCACAACCCAGACAACTACCGTTGAAACCACCGTGGATACGGAAACCACCCAATCGCTGCATATCGCCAGGGATGGCAGCTATACCACGAAGGAAGATGTATCCCTGTATCTGTACACTTACGGGGAGCTGCCGCAGAATTTTATCACCAAAAAGGAAGCGCAGGCACTGGGATGGGAAGGTGGTTCTCTGGAACCCTATGCACCCGGTTGCTGCATCGGTGGCAGCTACTTTGGCAATTATGAGGGTCTGCTGCCCGAGGAAAGCGGCAGAAGCTACTACGAGTGCGACATCGACACGCTGGGCAAAAGCAGCCGCGGTGCAAAGCGAATCGTATACTCCAACGATGGCTTGATCTATTACACCGCCGACCACTACGAACACTTTACGCTCCTGTACGGAGAACCCGAAGAATGAGGTAATCGCCATGAAAGTATATATTCTCTGCGCGCATATTGAAACGAAAGCGGATTTGCATCGGATGCTGAAAACCGCCCTATGTTTTCCCGAACATTACGGCAACAATCTGGATGGGCTGTTTGATTGCCTGACGGATTTGCGCAGACCTGTCACATTGGTGCTGTGCGATTTCAGTTATTTGCAGGAGCGTCTGGGCGATTATGCCGCGAAGCTCGTCACGGTTTTGAAGAATGCATCCGCACAAAACACACAGTTTTCCTTTTCCTTTGAAACGGCAGATGTACTTGTGTTTGAAAATTGAAAAAAATGCTTGCATTTTTTGTGAAAATATGCTATAATGAAAGTATCAAATTGTAAGGAGGGCGAACCCAATGGATATCAAGGCAAAAATCGACGAATTGGTTGCGAAAATCAAGAGCGACGATGCATTGCAAGCCGAGTTCAAGGAAAATCCCGTAAAGGCTTTGGAAAAGCTCACCGGCAAGGATCTGCCTGACGATAAGATCGAAGCCGTCATTGACGGTATCAAGGCAAAGCTCGCCGCAGGTGATGCCGCCGAGAAGCTTGGCGGCCTGTTTGACAAGTTCAAGAAATAATATGTAATGCAGAAAGGACGGTAATACCCATGGGCAAGTTTGAAATCAACGCAGGAAAGTCAGGCTTTGGTCTGCGCCTGAAAGCAGGCAACGGCGAGATTATCGCCACCGGTGAGAGCTATTCTTCTGTGGACGCCGCCAAGAACGGTGCTGCAAGCATCGCGAAGAATGCACCCATTGCAAACCTGGAGGATCAGACCGTTGAGGGCTATGTACAGCAGAAGCACCCGAAGTTTGAGGTGTACCAGGATAAGGCAGGGGAGTATCGTTTCCGTCTGAAGGCTTCCAATGGCGAGATCATCGCGGTCAGCGAGGGCTATGTTGCCAAGGCAGGCTGCATGAACGGCATCGACAGTGTGCGCAGAAATGCTGTGGACGCAAAGATCGTTGAGCCGAAAGAGGACTGATTTATACCGAAAAAACCGCTGTTTGCATTCAGACAGCGGTTTTCTTGTGTAATTTAGGAGGAAAAGTGACATGAAATATCAGCACGCTCCCAGAGGCTGGAACAGTTGGGATTGTTACGGTGCATCGGTCACCGAGGAGATCGTGCGCAAAAACGCCGCGTATATGGCAGAGCATCTCAGGCAGTACGGCTGGGAGTACATCGTGGTGGATATCCAGTGGTATGAGCCCACTGCCGATTCCCATACATATCACCCCTTTGCACCCCTCTGCATGGATGCTTACGGCAGACTGCAACCTGCGGAGAATCGGTTTCCTTCGGCTGCCGGGGGCAAGGGATTTGCCCCCCTTGCGGCGTATGTGCATTCGTTGGGACTGAAATTCGGTATCCACATCATGCGCGGCATTCCACGGCAGGCAGTGCATCAGAATCTGCCGGTGTTTGGCACAGATATCACTGCAAGGGAGATCGCCAAAACCGACAGCATCTGTATGTGGAACACGGATAACTACGGCATTGATCCCACAAAGCAGGGGGCACGGGCATATTACGACAGTATTTTCCGGATGTATGCCGACTGGGGCGTAGACTACATCAAATGTGACGATATTGCCCGAGAGTTTCCCCACGCCAAAGAGGAGATGCAGATGCTTTCCGATGCTCTCCATGACTGCGGCAGAGAAATGCTGCTGAGTCTGTCTCCAGGTCCTGCACCTGTGGAACAGGCGGAATTTCTCAAATCGGTTGCCAATATGTGGCGCATTACTGACGATTTCTGGGATCAGTGGGCACTGCTTTACGCAATGTTTGAACGCGCGGAGAAGTGGTGCATTCATACGGGAGCAAACCGTTGGCCCGATGCCGATATGCTGCCTGTTGGCGCGATTCTGCAGGATTACGGCAAGGAGAATCGCACCAAATTTACCACCGATGAGCAAATGACCATGATGACCCTGTGGAGCATTTTTCGTTCGCCTTTGATGATCGGCGGCGAACTGACCATGCTGGACGATTTCACCACATCACTGCTGACCAACGAACGCATTCTTGCCATGCATGAAAAGGCGCGCCATGCGCATCCCCTGTGGCGCAGAAATATCGCAGGCAACGAGATCATTGCGTGGGCGGCAGCAAGCACCACGGGAGAGAGCTATCTTGCTCTGTTTGATTGCGGCGAATTGCCCTGTGAACTGACGCTATCATCGGACGATCTGGAGATGGAGCGCATCACCGCAGCGGAAAACCTCTGGACAGGGGCGCGCGCTGCCGTGCAGGATACCCTCGCGGTCTCCTTGCAGCCCCACAGCGCGGCAGTGTTCGCATTGCGATAACACATTCACCGAAAAAGAAACCGAAGGCACCGCAGCCATGCGGAAACCTTCGGTTTTTTTGTCATGATTCCATTTGTCTGCCGAGAAACTGTGCAGCGGCAGAGATCAGAGAGCATTGCAGATCGGTGGGGGCTGCTGCCTGTTGGTCAGCAGGATCCAGAAACGCAACAGCACCTGTCACATCCCCTGCGGTTAAAATGGGCAGGCAGGCAAGTGCCGTGCGCGATACGCCCTCCACCGGGCGCAGACGGCTTGCATCGGTTGCCTTGCCGTAATAGCCGCGGCGGGATTCCATAACCTCCTCCAGCGCAGGGGAGATGCGGCGTTCCAAGAACTCTTTTTTCTGGGTGCCCGATACCGCCACCACATGATCACGGTCAAACACAATGACTGGGCAGCCTGCCAGTTTCTGTATGATTTCTGCCACCTGCACCGCATTCTCACTGATTTCACCCAGTGCCGAATACTTGCGGAAGATGACTTCGCCCTCTGCACTGGTGTAGATTTCCAGTGGGTCGCCCTCGCGGATCCGCATGGTTCTGCGAATCTCTTTGGGAATGACTACCCGTCCTAAATCATCAATTCTTCTTACAATACCGGTCGCTTTCATTCTGCGGCTCCTTTCCATACGAATGGTATGTAGCGGTATTGTTCGCAAAATACGGGAAATTATGCAGCAGCGGCAGTTTATGGAAAACTTTGGTTTTTGCTGAAGCTATCCCGCGGTTTTGGGGCTTTTGCCCGTCAGAATGGAAACAATCTCCGGCTCTGTGCAGGTCATTGTGCGCCGATCAAACAAGCCAAAGCCGTTTTCCCGGCAGTTGCCCTCATCCCACCAAAAGCAGGGAATACCGTATGCAGCGGCAATTTTGGTATAGGCGGCAGTCCAAAGCTGACGGTTATATGCATCGGTTTTTTTGACCGCACCTGTTTCTCCGATGATAACAGGGATGCCCTTTGCGGTAAAGTACTTTTCAATCCGCGCAAACATCGCCGTCATACGTGCATAGTCATTGCGTTCGCCCCAATGCTCCCGGGGTTTGCTCCATGTGACCACGCGGTTAGGGAAGCAGTATTCCGTGGGAAAATACGCGTGTACGGATACGATCACGCGGTCATCCTCGGGTACTTGCATATACCGGAATGCGATTTCCTTTGGCGATGCCGCATAGGTGGGCAGCATCACAAAGCGGGTTGCATTGTTGCCCCCTGCTGCACGGATTGTGCGCAGTGCAGCGGCATTGAGGCGATTCACCGCCGCGCAGCCTTCGGGGCAACCGTCCCAGTTATCGCCCATGCGGGGCTCATTGAGCGTTTCAAACACAAGGGATGTGCCAATATCCTGGAAACAGTCTGCAAGCTGCCGCCATATGGCGCACAGCACCGCCTCTGATTCATCCAGATGCTCCTCGGCAAGAGAAATTTTTGCGCCGTCATGATGGACATTCAGCACTATGCGGAATCCCATTTTTAGGGCACTGTATACGATTTCCTCCACCATTTGCAGCCATGCAGGGTCGATGGTATAGTCGGGTGCATCCCCCAGATGCAGCCCCCATGTCACGGGAAAACGCAGCACATCAAAGCCTGCGTCCCGCAGCATCTGCAGATGGGCAGTGGTCGTCACAGGGTTGCCCCAGGCGGTCTGGAAATCGTTCAGCGATTGCAAAGCGGCAAGCTGCCTGGCGTTTGGTACGCAATCAAAGCTGTTGCCCAGGTTGATGCCGCTACGGATGGAGTGTACAAACTCCATGGCGGTTGTGCGGTTCATGGCAGAACTCCCCTCATTTCATTTTGAACCAAGTATAGCATACTTTGCGGGCAATGTCCAGTATTGTATTATGAGAATCCGCCGTAAAATAACTGCACCCTTTTGGGCGTTATGCCATTGATACATACGGATCATCTACCTGCACAGCAGAAAATGTCATTGACAAACAGATTTTACATGGTATAATGGAATCAATGGAAATTTGCCCGAAAAGGGCAACGGAGGTTCATATGAGATCGTTATGGAATCGCGACTGGGCATTTGCCCTGACTCCGGTGGGTACAACCCTGGCAGATGTGCACAACGCTGCATTTTCGCCTGTGGAGCTGCCCCACGACTGGCTCATCGCCGATGCAAATGCCCTGTATGCTCCGGGCTTTGGTTGGTATCGCAAACGCTTTTGTTACAGCGGCGCAGAGTGCGTGCGCGTCTATTTTGAGGGTATCTATCAGGATTGTACCGTCTATCTCAACGGTACAGAAGTGGGGGAGAACAAGTACGGCTATTCATCCTTTTGTGTGGATCTGACAGCCCAATTGCGGGCGGGGGAAAACGAACTGACCGTGCTTGTGCGACATGAATCCCCCAATTCCCGATGGTATTCGGGGGCAGGTATCTTCCGCGATGTGTGGCTGCTGGAAAACACATCCACCCATTTTGCAGCGGACGGCATCTATTTTCACGCTGAGAGATCTGCCGACGGATGGCAGTGTCAGGTGTCTGCGGAGTATGTGGGCGACGGTGTAGTGCAGGTGCAGCTTTCTCACGAGGATATGCTTTTGTATCAGGGCGCAGACTGCACATTTACGCTGCCTGATGATACAAATCTTGTCTGGGATATTGACCACCCCACATTGCTGACGCTGACGGTGCAGCTTTTGGCAGAGGGTGCCGTTGTGGATTCTGTTGTGCAGCGTGTGGGTCTCCGTGAGATTGCCTTTGCCCCTGACCGCGGATTTCTGCTCAATGGTAGAGCAGTCAAGCTGCACGGTGTTTGCCTGCACCATGATCTGGGCGCATTCGGTGCGGCTTTTCAAAAGGAAGCTGCCCGTCGTCAGTTGCTGACCATGAAAGAAATGGGCGTCAATGCGGTGCGCACTTCTCATAATATGCCTGCGGTGGGGTTCATGGATCTCTGCGATGAGCTGGGTATCCTTGTGGATAGCGAAGCCTTTGATATGTGGGAGCGACCCAAAACCGAGTTTGACTATGCGCGGTTCTTTCCTCAGTGGTTTGAAAAGGATGTTGCATCGTGGGTGCGCCGTGACCGCAATCACCCCTCTGTCATCATGTGGAGCGTCGGTAACGAGATCTACGATACCCATCTTTCGGAACGGGGCTGCGTGGTGGCAAAGGCGTTGCATGATGCTGTCCGTGCACATGATCCGCTGCAAAATGCTTATACCACCATCGGTTCCAATTATATGCCGTGGGAGAACGCTCAGCACTGCGCCGAGCAGGTGGATGTGGTTGGCTATAACTACGGCGAGAACTGCTATGCGCCCCACCATGAACAGCACCCCGCATGGTGCATTTACGGCAGCGAGACCACTGCAGGCGTCAAAAGCCGCGGCATCTATCATTTCCCCTTGGATACGCCCTTTCTCACCCATGATGATTTGCAGTGTTCGTCTTTGGGCAACTGTCGCGGGGGCTTTACCGCAGACACGGCACAGGGTGTGATCTGCAAAGATGCGGCTGCGGATTTCTGCGCAGGAATGTTTATCTGGACAGGCAGCGATTATATTGGCGAGCCTTCCCCCTATTCGACCAAAAATGCCTACTACGGCTGCATCGATACCGCAGGGCTGAAAAAGGATCAGTTCTGGCTGTATCAGGCAGCGTGGACCAATCAACCGGTGCTGCATCTGCTGCCTTACTGGGATTTCAATGAGGGGCAGCTTGTGGATGTGGTGGCGTTTACCAATCTGCCAGAGGTGGAGCTGTTTGTCAACGGCGAATCGGCTGGCAAGCGTGTACCCCGGCAGTATGTGGCATCGTGGCAGATGCCCTACGCAGCGGGCGATATTTGTGTGCGCGGATATGATGCAGGGGGTGCGCTTCATGAGGATATCCGCCGTTCCTTTGGAGATAGCTGTACGCTGGTGCTGGAATCCCATACCCCCGTGCTCCGTGATCTTGCTGCTGTAACCATCTCTGTCACCGATGTAAAGGGCAATCCCGTGGAAAATGCCCGTGATCGCGTGCGCATCACCGTAGAGGGCGGCAGACTGGTGGGCTTTGATAACGGCGACAGCACCGATTATGACAGCTACCACAGCAATTGTCGCAAGCTGTTTTCGGGCAAGGCGGTTGCATGGGTCGCCGTAGACGGTGCGGCAGATTCGGTCATCATCCGTGCCGAAGCACCGAATCTGCGTGGTGCAATACTGGAGCTTCCCGTATCGCCTGCTGTGGATACCGACCCCACCCTTTACCGCCGCCGCATCGCCATGGATGCCCATAACGGAGAAATTCCCGTGCGTAAGATTGCTTTGCACAGAAGCAGCGGTTCTCTGCTGACACCCCATCAGCCGACTGTGACGGTGACTGCAGAGATTCTGCCGGCAAATGCCTCTTACAGCGATCTGCAATGGAAGGTGGTCACAAATAGCGGCATTGCGACGCATATCGCTGCCGTGACCGCTCAGGGCAATACCGCCACCCTGACTGCCATCGGTGACGGTGCATTCCGTCTGCGCTGTAGCTGCAACAACGGCAAGCCCCAGGCAGAGGTCATCTCTGACTTTGAATTTACCGCTGAGGGCTTCGGGCAGCCCTTTACCGACCCCTATAAGGAGGTCACCGGCTGCTTTTATGAGAAAGACGGTGATCCGCTGGATGAGGTGGCGGCAGGTGCGGTGATCGTCACCGCAAAGCAGAACACCATCGGGTTTACAAAGCTGGATTTCGGCAGATACGGCAGCGACCGCCTGACTGTGAAGCTGCTGCACTGGTTCTCCGATAAAGATGTGGATTTCACCCTTTGGGATGGGCACCCTGACCGCGGCGGCAAGCAGATCGGCGCGTTTACCTACCGTGCTGAATTCCTCTGGCAGACATTCAAATCCAACAGCTATCGGCTCTCTGAACGGCTTTGCGGTGTCCATGATCTGTATTTCCGTTTCGGGGCGCATTCTCATCGTCTGGACTTCGGTGCGTTTTCCTTTGCGCCCTACGAAAAGGCATATGAGACCATCGCGGCGGCGCATAACGATCTGGTGCATGGCGATACCTTTACCGTTACCGGTGATGCCATTTGCGGCATTGGCAACAATGTGTTCATTGATTTTGAAGATATGGACTTCACCCGGGGCATTGCAGCCATTGAGCTGACGGGCAGAACCCGCCACGATAACGATTCGGTGCATATGTATATCGTAAGCGGCGACAACGAGGTGCGCACGATCATAGAGTTTCCCTTTGCAGAAGATATTACAACGGTACGGCAGAAGGTTGCAGATTTTCGCGGCAAGGCAACGGTGAAATTCTGCTTTTTGCCCGGCTGTGACTTTGATTTTGTAGCGTTCCGTTTGATTCCCAGAGATGACGATACGGAGGTAGAATAATGGCACATATCCATTTGCAGCATGATGCGGCATACTATGGGGAGAAGGCAGAAGCCCTGTTTGAAGAAGGCTACAATTGCAGTCAGGCAGTGCTGCTTGCCTTTGCAGAGGAGTGCGGGCTTTCCACGGCGGTTGCCGCAAGAATTGCCTCATCCTTTGGCGGCGGTATGGGCAGATTGCGTGAAGTCTGCGGTGCTGTCAGCGGAATGTTTATGGTGGCGGGGATTTGCTGCGGCTACGATGATCCCAAAGCGCAATCAGAAAAAGCCGGACATTACGCCCGTATCCAGCAGCTTGCAGCGGATTTCAAATCGGAAAACTGCAGTATCATTTGCCGTGAGTTGCTGAACCTGCAACAAAGCGGCGCAAGTGCCCCCACACCGGAAGCCCGTACTGCGGCTTATTATCAGAAACGCCCCTGTAAAGCACTGGTGGGCGATGGGGCACGCATTGTGGCAACTGCACTGCTTGCAGAATCCCAACCGTAACCTGCGGGACTGACATCGCATGGGATGTCAGTCCTTTTTTGTGCCGTACAAGTTGCGGATGTGTTGGCGCAAGGGTAGAATATCCTTTGGCGAAACGGAAAGTTCGTCAATGCCCATATGCAGCAGTGCCTCGGTCAGCGTAGGGTCTGCCGCCATTTCGCCGCAAACGCCAACCCAGATTCCCTTGGCGTGGGCACTGCGGACGGTTTCAGCCATCAGCTTCATGACTGCCTCGGAGGGTGCTCCGTGGAGATATTCCAGTTGCGGATTCTGGCGGTCACAGGCAAGGGTATACTGTGTCAGATCATTGGTGCCGATGCTGAAAAAATCCACAAGGGGTGCAAGCTGTGCGCTGCATATTGCCGCCGCGGGCGTTTCAATCATCACCCCATGTTGAATGTCATCCCCATAGGGGATGCCCTCTTGCCGCAGAGTTTCCCGTATCTGCGCACAAATGGAAAGGATCTGCCGCAGTTCTTCGGCATCGGTAATCATGGGGAACATGATACCCAGTTTGCCATGCACCGATGCCCGATACAGTGCCCGCAACTGTGTGCGAAACAGTTCGGGGTGGGCAAGGCAAAGCCGTATGCCCCGTACCCCAAGAGCCGGATTTTTTTCGTGGGGCAGGGGCAAATAGGGCATCTGCTTGTCTGCGCCGATATCCAGTGTGCGAATGATCATGAGGCTTGTGGGCATCTGCTCCAACAGGTGGCGGTAGGCGCAATATTGCATTTCCTCATCGGGTAAGGCGACTTGTTGCAGATATAAAAATTCGCTGCGATACAGCCCCACGCCCTCTGCGCCATTTTCCAATGCCTGTTGCATATCCTTGGCACTGCCGATGTTTGCATACAGACGGATCTTTTTGCCGTCCGCCGTAACAGTTTCGGCAGTGCGTAGTGTATGCAGTGCGGCAATATGCGCAGCGATGCGGTTTTGCTTTTCCTCGGCAGCTTGCCGGGTCTGCCCATCGGGAGCGATGACACATTCGCCGGTTTGCCCGTCAACCAGAATTGTTTCACCGTTTTGCAGCGCAGCGAGAAAATCATTGCCCAGCCCCACAACCGCAGGAATGTTCATGCTTCGCGCAAGAATTGCAGTATGGGAGCTTGTTGAGCCTTGCGCCGTTGCAAATCCCAGTACCCTATCGGTAGAAAGCCCTGCTGTTTCGCTAGGGGAGAGATCATCTGCGCACACAATACAGGGGGATGCCCCCCACACTTCCATATCCTGCTGATGGGCAAGGCAGCGCAGCAAACGTGTGCCAATGTCTTTGACATCGGCAGCCCTTGCCTGCATATAGGCATCGTCCATGGTCGCAAAGCCCTCTGCAAATACCGTTGCAGCGTGGTGGACGGCATACTCTGCGTTGCAGCACTGCTTGGTGATGGTTTCCCGTATGCAGTCCATGAAATCTTCGTCCTCCAGCATCATTGCGTGAATCTCAAAGATCTGTGCCTGCGATTCGCCAAGCTGTGCCTTTGTCTGCTCTGCCAAAGCCAAAAGCTGCTCCCTTGCGGTGGTAACCGCCTGTTGCAGACGATTTTGCTCTGCATCGGTATCGTGGACGACAGTTTTCTCGCTTTGTACCTTTATGTGTTGCAGCAGCCGTACCTTGCCGATTGCCACACCGCCGCAGACTGCTTTTCCGTAAAAACGCCTCATGTCATGCCCCTTTGCTTACAGATTTTTCCGCAAAAAAGCCCCGATGCCGGCAATTGCCGCGTCCTCATCGGCGCCCTTTGCGGTGATGGTCACAGTATCGCCGCAGTGGATGCCCAATCCCATCACCGCCATCAGCCGCGTGCAGTTGACGGCGTTTCCGTCTTTGGCAATGGTGATCTCACTGTCAAAAGCCTTTGCTTCCCTGGCAAGCAGCCCTGCCGGGCGTGCGTGAATGCCCTGGGGGTCTTTGATCTGATAGCGCATTGTTTTCATAGGGGTTGCTCCTTTCCGTTTTGCAGCACCATTGCCATGACACCGTAGTGATCCGATACCACAGGCAGAGGATTGCCATTGAATACCACCGCAGAGCGCAGAATCTCCACCTTGCGGCTGCACCAGATCTGGTCAATGCGCATGGCTTTCCGATCCGTATCGCGCCAGCCGTCAATGGATTTTTGCACCGTGATCCCGTCGTCCTTTTCTCTTGCCAGCATAAAAGTATCTTGCCAGCCTGCTGCTGCAATGAGGTCATAGCCCTCGCAGCGGATCTCCGCAGGATTGTTGAAATCCCCCATGAGCCACAGCGTGCCTGTATGGGGTAGCAGTGCCTTGGTGTTTTCCCATTGACCGCGAAACGCGTCCTCGGCATCGTCCCACCTTGCCATGTGCGTGCAGAAATACCATGTGTCATCGGTATCGGCGGTCTGTATCCCCAAAAGCATTCGTCTGCGCCAGTTGGAGGGGTCATTGGTCTGGCTGATGCACCCCCACCGCACCGCCTGTATCGGCAGACGGCTCAGCAATGCAATGCCCTCGGTCAGGTTGCCGTATGCCTGCTTGATGGGCAGCCATGTCCAGTGATAATTGAGCCCCGTTTCTGCCAGCAGATTTGCCGCCCGGCAGACATGGTTATCTGCGGCGAGAGAGATGCCCTCTGCGGCAGGGATATACCCCTTTGGCGGCGTGACAGGTGTCGCGGTTTGGGTCTGACTTGCTTCTTGCAGCGCGATGATATCCGGCTGTAGTTTTGCCACACCATGCACAAATTGATGCAGCTTGCGTTTATAATCGGGTTCTGCGTGGCTGTGTGCATTCAGCGTCAACAGAGAAAACTGCTCCCTCATAGGATATCGTTGATGTCGGATTTCAGCACATCGGCTTTTGTGCCGTACACTGCCTGTATGCCGTTGCCTTTGATCATCAGGCTCATTGCCCCTGCGGATTTCCATTCACTTTCGGGAGCGACTTTACCGCTGTCCTTTACGGTGATGCGCAGTCGGGTCATGCAGGCATCCACCAGTGTGATGTTTTCTCTGCCCCCAAGCAGCGTGATGATTCGTTCTGCCAACGGGTCACCCTTGGTATGGGATTCATCACCTGCCGCCGCATCGGGAATCTCCACGATTTCGTTGCCGGGCATACCGGGTGTTGCAAATCGGAATCTGCGCACCATAGCATATGCCACCAGATAGCCGATAAGAAAAAACACCGCACAGACAATCAGAAACGCGACGATATCTCCCCCAAGACCTGCTTTCAGGCTCATGGGGATGCGTGTTGCAAACTCGATGTTGCCAAAAGCGTGCAGCCGCAGCGGGAGGATATCTGCCATGGCAAAGGCAAGCCCCTGCAACAGGGCATATACCAGATACAGTGGCATCGCGCAGAACATGAACATGAACTCCAGCGGCTCCGTTACACCGGTCAGCAGCACGGCAAGGGCTGCGGATACAAACATGGAGCGTGCCTTGCGGCGGTGGCTTTTGTCAATGCAGCGGTACATACCCAGTGCAATACCGGGCAGCAGACCCGTTGCACCGATCATTTGCCCCACCTTGAACCGTGCAGGGGTAACGCCCTCCAGCAGGGCGGTATAGGCAGCGGTATCGCCGCTTTCTCTCAGGTGCATCAGATCGGTGACCCATGCAAGCCATAGCGGATCTTGCCCGAATACCGTTGTGCCTGCGCTGACACCTGTCATGATCTCATATGTGCCGCCGAATGCCGTATAATTCATGGGAATCGTCAGCATATGATGCAGACCGAAGGGCAGCAGCAGACGCTCCAGTGTGCCGTAGAGGAATGGCGCAAGAATCGGGGCGGTATCTGCGGAGTTTGCAATCCAGATGCCGAATTGGTTGATGCCTGTCTGTACAGGGGGCCAGATCAGTGCAAGTACCAGGGAAACAATCACCGCCCAGAGGATCACCACAAGGGGCACAAAGCGTTTGCCGTTAAAAAATGACAGCGCATCCGGCAGCTTGCGGAAATTATAGTAGCGGTTGTAAACAGCCCCCCCCAGAAATCCTGCAATAATGCCCACAAATACACCCATTTTCAGTGCAGTGGCACCCAACACCGAGGTAAAGTAGCTGTTCACAAGAAGCTCCTGCCCGAACAGCGATGTGACCATGGATTCGCTGTCGGTGAGCATGGCATCTGTCACACCGAACACTGCGCCTGTGATGCGGTTGATGAGGACAAAGGCAATGAGTGCCGCAAACGCACCCCCTGCG
>JAEDLR010000014.1 GCA_016295145.1 Oscillospiraceae bacterium | reverse complement strand
ACGGGTATCATTTTTCAGATGAGGACTTTTATATATACATCATTGCCCACGAATATAAGCATTACATCAAGGGCGGTACGGGTCTGCGTTCACTGCTTGACTGCTATGTTTTTTTACGGGCAAAGCAGGATGCTATGGACTGGTCGTATATATCTGCGGAATGTAAAAAGCTTGGAATAGCGGATTTTGAACAGCAAAGCCGGAAGCTTGCACAGGCAGTATTTGGTGAAGGTTCTGCTGCATTATCCAATGCAGATAAACAGATGCTTGCGTACTATCTGAAATCAGGGACATACGGCACGATGAAACAGTTTGCACAGGGAAAGATAGAGCGATTTCAGAAGCAAACCGGAAGTACATCACGGCTGAAATATATCTGGTACAGGCTCTTTCCGCCTATGGAAGTATATGAAAGATACTACCCCTTTTTCTATCAGCATAAATGGTTATTGCCCGTGGGGTGGGGATATCGCCTGATCAGAGGCATGGTGAAAAAAAGACAAAAGGTGCAGGGGGAAATGAAGTATTTATATCACACGGATGATGAAACACAACAGTGAACATCATCTGCGGAACCGTTCCGTTCTCCGTCAAAATCCATGCAGTGGGGATACGATGCGATTGCCGCAGATCTTAATTGGTATGCCTGCCAATACAAATGGCACACGAAAACAATGATCGCGTTCTTGAAGGCGAAGAAACGAAAGGTGAGGGGATAGAATGATACGCTGCATTGTCAGTGCTCCGTGCAAAGTCGGAGGAAATTGCACGGAGTAATACACTTTCATTCCTCAGGCTTTGCTTCTTTTTCATTCATATTTTACGATTTGAAAGGAAGTAAAGAACATGAAAACAAGAAACCAACTCAGAGATTTTTATATACTCTGGAGTACCCAGAGCATATCCCAGCTTGGCAGCAGCATGACTGCCTTCGCGCTGACATTATGGCTGTATGAACAAACCGGTTCATCGTTGGGCACAGCAATGCTTACAATCTGCTCCTATGCGCCCTATGTCATTATGAGCATTTTCGCAGGTGCCTTGACAGACCGGTTCGACAAAAAGAAAACAATGCTTGTCTGTGATGTGCTTGCAGTGATGTGTACGATTACAGTGTTGATACTGTTCAAGACAAACACGCTTATGACATGGCACTTGTATGCTTTAAACGCCTTCTCGGGACTGATGAATACAGTACAGCAGCCAGCCTCTGAGGTGGCAATGACCCTGATTATCCCGAAGGCACAGTATCAAAAAACCAGCGGACTGCGTTCGTTATCCAGATCTCTGATTTCAATACTGAATCCGCTTATGGCAACGGCTCTGTATGCCTTGGTTGGTCTTACCGGCGTCATTGCTGTGGATATCTGCAGTTTTGTCATTGCATGGATTGCGCTGCTGTTTCTGATCCGCATTCCCGAAAGCAAATGCGATACCAAGGAAAATGTCCTTGTCCTTGCAAAGGAAGGGCTCATGTACCTAAAGGCAAATCCAATGATCATGACAATGATACTGTTCATGTCGGGAGTGAATCTGATTGCCTCTGCTTTTGACGGTATTCTGCCGGGGCTGGTATTACCGAATCCCAAAGGCGGTTCATCCGTTCTGGGGATGGTCACAGCCTGCGCAGGTATTGCAATGGCGATAGGCAGTTTGTTGGTGTCAGTGCTGCCGAAACCAAAGGACAGATTAAAAATCGTGTATCTTACCATGCTGATTTCATTGGGGACAGAAAATTTCTTGCTGGCATTTTCCAGGGAACCAATCATCTGGTGCATCGGACAAATCATTGGCTGGGTGCTTGTGCCGGTTATGAGTGCAAATTATGATGTGATTTTTAAGACCACTGTTCCCGTTGCACTACAGGGGCGGGTTTATGCCTGCCGAAACACAATGCAGTTTTTCACGATCCCAATCGGCCTATTCTTAGGTGGATTTATGGTGGATCATGTTTGTGAGCCTTTCATGAGCAGATATGGCCATATTTCCGTGTTTGCTGCATTATTCGGAACAGGAAAAGGCTCCGGTGCGGCGCTGATGATGTTTGTCATCGGCATCGGCGGTGTTCTGATCTGTCTGACTGCCGGAAGGAAACTGAAAAAATTCCATTACAGCGAAAAGTGATCCGATCGTCACCATTTGCAAAATCCAATGCCGTCGGGAGTCTGACCGCGAATGTACGGCTTTGGCAAACAACTTTAATAGAAAAGGAGTAATCATATGAAAATAAGAACAATATCCCTGATTGTAAGCGCAGCTTTGCTGTTCCTGTCACTGAATCAGCCGGCTGTGTATGCCGCGAATGTAGAGGAAACGCCCGGCACGCAGCTTCAGACAATTCTGATCGATAATGGCGGCACCAACCTGTGGACAACGGAAGGTTGGGGCGGAGCAAATATGGTTCCAAACACCAGCTGGACAACATCTGATATGTACGACTATTTCTATAACGGCACGCTGACATTTGAGGTAAAAAGCAACGGACAGACAAGTTTTCCGTTCTACGTCGGGCTCACTTCGCATTCTCATAATGAGGATGTTACGATATACTGGACGGATATGGAACAGTATCAGGACATAAAAGCGACCCCGGACTGGACAAGCTACACTCTGCCGTTGCATGAATTGATTGAGGCATTTCCGGATTCCGGCTTTGACAGAGAAAACGTCTGGAAAGTCAGCGTCGGCGGAATTAAATCCGGAAACTCTGCTTCATTCCGCAATGTCCGAATTGATTCAGATGACGAAGAAAGACAGTATCCTTTCATCAAGGTGAATCAAGTGGGTTATTCCTGCAATGGCGCAAAAAATGCAAAAGTTTCCTGCTTTGAAAAGTTCGGTTCCCTGGAGGGAAAGATTTTTGAAATCGTAAATAGCGAAACAGGGGAAACGTTTTTCTCAGGTGTTCTTGGTGAGCCTGTCCTTCAGGAAACTGTTTCCGGCGAATCTGTTTATGATATTCAGTTTGACGCAGTGCGTCAGGCAGGTACGTATTTTATCCGTATTCCCGATGCAAATCTGGATGCTTCTGCCCTTACGCCGCGAGACAAGGAGGAAAACCTCCGGACTGATACAATCGTTTCGTTCCCGTTTGCCATCAGCAATTCTGTATATGACAATCTGATGTCGGATATGATGAAGTATTACTATTATCAAAGACAAGGCATGAAACTGGAAGAAAAATATGCAGGGGATTTTGCAAGAGAGAATCTGCATCCTGGCGATGCAGCAGTGAAAAGATGGTCGGACAGGAACAATCCGAATGCGGAAACCTTTGACGTTTCACAAGGCTGGTATGATGCAGGGGACTACGGAAAATATGTTTCTCCTGCCGCAACTTCTGTTGAAAACCTTCTGCTGGCATATGATTTATTTCCAGAGGCCTTTGAAGGCATATCACCCAATATCCCTGAAACGGATAAAGGAAACAGCCTGTATGCAGATGCTCCTGCATTGCTGAGCGAAATCAAGTGGGAAATTGATATGCTTCTTAAACTGGAGCATCCTGATAAAGACGGTTCCTTTTATGTAGCTGCGAACTATAACAATGGTACAATCTACATTGAGGATACTTTGTATAGAACATCGAATCATAATTCGGGAGCAGAAGAAACAGATTTGCGTTCTCATCTTGCAACAGCGGATATGGCGGCTATGCTGGCTCACGCATACATCATTTACAAGGATATCCCAGTATATGCTGATTTTGCAGAGCAATGCCTTGAAACAGCTATCCGTGCGTGGAAATGGATCAATGATGGGTCCAATGAAAAGCATATGTCCATAGGCGCTGCAAATCGTACATATACATTCTCACAGGAGGAACTGGACAGAAGTATGTACTGGGCGGCAGGTTCGTTGTTCAGAGCAGCAAAGGCGGCGGGTACCAATGCCGATGTCTATGAAACATACCTGATTGACAACTGTGAAAGCAAAAATATCAACACCTGCTTTACGGGTTCCTCTCTGGGATACAGCCATATGGGAAGATCTTTCCTTGGATTTTTCCTTTATCTTTACAAAAACGACAGTGCCTCTGAAAAGATAAAAACTGTCTTTGAGAAATTTGTGCCATGGCGCACAAGAACTCTGAATTATGAAAGCTTTGGAACAGATTATCCCGACTGGGGATATTGGTGGGGCTCGAATCAGGTTCTTGCACAAAGCTCCATGACGCTTCTGCTTGGCAGCATGATTTATGATGGTGAAGATCATATTCCTGAAGCGGTGCTGCAATCGAATCGCAGTGCATTCAACTACTTCTTAGGCGTCAATCCCATATCTTTTAGTTATGTATCAGGATACGGAGAAAATAGCGTTCAGAATATCTACAGTGCAATATACTCCAGAGACGCAAAGACTGACCCCTACAAATGTCCCGCAGGATATGTTACAGAAGGCGCAAACTCATATGACAACAGACAGCTTTCAAAGTATAACGGCAAATGTTATATGGACAGTGATGCAGAATGGACCACAAATGAAAATACGATCTATGGAAATGCGGCAATGATTCTGTTGACAGCATCTGTTATTTCAAGGATCGCATCCGGCAGGGTAAACGGTGATGTCAATGCAGACGGTGTGTTCAATATTGCAGATGCTGTGCTCCTGCAGAAGTGGCTTCTTGCAGTGCCTGATGTAAGACTTGCTGACTGGAGAGCCGCTGATTTATGCGAGGACGGAATACTGAATGTGTTTGACCTTTGCCTGATGAAGCGTAAGCTGATGAATGAATAAAAGAGAGCCTCTGCTGGATGGATTCCAACAGAGGCTTTTCCGATTTCGTCTATTTACATATCGAGGTTTATGTGCTATAATGATAACGTATCAACGAAGGCATACTGATAATGAAATGCCCCAAATGGTATCATTGATCTACTTCTGGCAGGAGGTTACAACGATGTATAAACTTGAATTTCGATTCAATGAGCAGAAAATCAAAGCGGACGGTGAGTATGCGCTTGCCGAGTTTTACAGAGTGATCCGTATGATGTTTGCAAGGGAAAACCTTGTCGAAATGGAAACTACGGACGGCAGTCTTTGGTTTAAAGACAATGGAGGTGAACAGGATTACGGTGCTATGTGGGGTATCACTCTTTCACTGTCGGATGAAGAATGGTTTGCAAAGTACATTGAAAAAATGTATTGGTATGACGATGAACGACAGCCCGGTGTGTTTGATTACGAAGATGTGCTTGCAACATATCGGGAAGAAAAGGTAGGTGCGTTTGCTGGTTAAATAATCATAATTTACTTTGCGGAATAGAACCGAGGCGTGCGCGCAATCAGTTTCAATAGTCTATACAAAAAAAGCTGTTGCAGAAAACTGCAACAGCTTTTTCATAGCTTGTTTCTTTGCCTGTATCATGGATGGATAGCTGACAAAGTATGATCTTCTGAAAGATCAAATTACTCGCTGATGGTGGTAACAACACCAGAACCAACAGTCTTGCCGCCCTCACGGATAGCAAAACGCAGACCGGTCTCGATAGCGATAGGAGTGATCAGCTCAACACCGATCTCGATGTTATCGCCAGGGTTGCACATCTGAACATCAGCAGGCAGAGTGATGATACCGGTAACGTCAGTTGTACGGAAGTAGAACTGAGGACGATAGTTGTTGAAGAAAGGCTTATGACGGCCGCCCTCGTCCTTCTTCAGAACGTAAACCTGACCCTTGAACTTGGTGTGGGGCTTGATGGAACCGGGCTTGCACAGAACCTGACCTCTCTGGATGTCCTTTCTCTGAACACCACGCAGCAGAGCACCGATGTTATCGCCAGCCTCAGCGTAGTCCAGCAGCTTACGGAACATTTCCAGACCAGTGATAACGGTGGAAGAGCTCTCGTCCTTCAGACCGACGATCTCAACGGTATCGCCAACCTTAACCTGACCTCTCTCAACACGGCCGGTAGCAACGGTACCACGACCGGTGATGGTCATAGTATCCTCAACAGGCATCAGGAAAGGCTGATCTGCCTTACGGTCAGGGGTAGGAATGTAGGAGTCAACAGCATCCATCAGCTCAGCGATGCAAGCGTAGACAGGATCGTTAGGATCAGTGGAAGCGGAATCCAGAGCCTGGAAAGCAGAACCACGAACGATCGGGATGTCATCGCCAGGGAACTCGTACTTGCTCAGGGTATCGCGGATATCCATCTCAACCAGCTCAAGCAGCTCCTCGTCGTCAACGAGGTCAGTCTTGTTCATGAATACAACGATTGCGGGCACGCCAACCTGACGGGCCAACAGGATGTGCTCCTTGGTCTGAGCCATAGGGCCATCGGAAGCTGCAACAACCAGGATTGCGCCGTCCATCTGAGCTGCACCAGTAATCATGTTCTTGATATAGTCGGCGTGGCCGGGGCAGTCAACGTGTGCATAGTGACGGTGATCGGTCTCGTACTCAACGTGTGCGGTGTTGATTGTGATACCACGCTCACGCTCTTCAGGAGCCTTATCGATGTTTGCGTAGTCCTCAAACTTTGCCTGGCCCTTCATAGACAGATACTTGGTGATAGCAGCGGTAGTGGTGGTCTTGCCGTGGTCAACGTGACCGATCGTACCGATGTTTACATGGGGTTTGGTTCTTTCGAAATGTGCCTTTGCCATTGGAATCTCCTCCTAAATAGTTATTTTGACGGTAGAAAAGGTACATCGCTCAGCCCCCACAACCGCAGAGGAGAGCCATCACCTATATTCTACCAGATTTGGCGGGAAAATGCAAGTGTTTTTCGGAAAAATTTACGAAAAAAGCAGATATTGCTTACTCGTCACCGTGACCGCGGTCGCTCTTGATCTTATCTGCGATGCTCTTGGGCACCTCGGCGAAGCTGTGCGGTTCCATGGTATAATTACCGCGACCCTGAGAACGGGAGCGCAGGTCGCTGGCGTATCCGAACATATTGCTCAGCGGTACCAGTGCGTCGATCTGAGAAACACCGGTGTGAACTTCCTGACCCTGAATCTGACCGCGACGGCCGTTCAGGTCACCGAATACATCGCCCATGTACTGCTCGGGCACGAATACGGACACCTTCATAACAGGCTCCAGCAGAACGGGATCTGCCTTGCGCATTGCATTCTTGAATGCCATGGAACCGGCGATCTTGAATGCCATTTCAGAGGAGTCGACTTCGTGGTAAGAGCCATCGTACAGCGTGACCTTGACATCGACGACCTGGTAGCCTGCAACAACGCCGGCTGCCATTGCACTTCTGATACCAGCGTCAACAGCGGGGATATACTCTTTGGGAATTGCGCCACCAACGATCGCGTTGACGAACTCGTAGCCCTTGCCAGGCTCGTTGGGCTCAACGGTGATCTTGACATGGCCGTACTGACCGGTACCACCGGTCTGCTTCTTGTGCTTGTAGTCCTCGTCAACCTTCTTGCGGATGGTTTCCTTATAGGATACCTGCGGAGCACCGACATTTGCTTCGACCTTGAACTCACGCAGCAGGCGGTCAACGATGATTTCCAGGTGCAGCTCACCCATACCGGCGATGATGGTCTGACCGGTTTCGTGGTCAGTCCAGGTACGGAATGTGGGGTCTTCTTCAGCAAGCTTTGCCAGAGCAAGGCCCATCTTCTCCTGACCAGCCTTGGTTTTCGGCTCGATTGCCAGGTTAATAACGGGATCCGGGAACTCCATGGACTCAAGGATAATGGGGTGATCTTCATCACAGAGGGTATCACCGGTGGTGGTGTACTTCACACCGATCACAGCAGCGATATCACCTGCGTAGATGGTATCAATATCCTTACGGTGATTGGAGTGCATCTGCAGAATACGACCCATACGCTCACGCTGATTCTTACTTGCGTTGAGCACAGTGGTACCTGCATCTACTTTACCGGAGTAAACGCGGAAGTAGCACAGCTTACCGACATAGGGATCGGTAGCGATCTTGAATGCGAGTGCAGAGAACGGCTCGTCATCGGAAGAAGGACGCTCCTCCTCCTCATCGGTATCGGGGTTGACACCCTTGATGGGGGGGATGTCCAGGGGAGAGGGCATATAATCAACAACAGCATCCAGCATCTTCTGAACGCCCTTGTTCTTGTAAGAGGTACCGCACACAACGGGAACCATCTCGTTTGCGATGGTAGCCTTGCGGATGACTCTCTTGAGCTCCTCGATGGTGATTTCTTCTTCTTCCAGGAACTTCTCCATCAGCTCGTCATCCAGGCTTGCAACAGCCTCGATGAGTGCTGCGTGGTACTCTTCAGCTTTGTCAACCATATCGCTGGGGATCTCTTCGATGCGGACATCCTTGCCGATGTCATCGTAGTAGACGTAGGCTTTCATTTCCAACAGATCGATGATGCCCTTGAAGAAAGTCTCAGCGCCGATGGGCAACTGCAGCGGAACGGCATTACACTTCAGGCGTTCCTTCATCATATCTACAACACGGTAGAAGTCCGCGCCCATGATATCCATCTTGTTGACATAGACCATACGAGGTACTTTGTACTTATCGGCCTGACGCCAAACCGTCTCGGACTGAGGCTCAACACCGCCCTTTGCGCACAGAACGGTCACAGAACCGTCCAGAACACGCAGAGAACGCTCAACCTCTACGGTAAAGTCAACGTGTCCGGGGGTATCAATGATGTTGATACGGTGTTCTTTCCAGTAGGCGGTAGTAGCGGCAGAGGTGATGGTGATACCACGCTCCTGCTCTTGTGCCATCCAGTCCATCGTTGCGGAACCGTCGTGGGTCTCGCCGATTTTGTGGTTGATACCGGTGTAGAACAGAATACGCTCGGTAGTTGTTGTCTTACCTGCGTCGATATGAGCCATAATGCCGATGTTTCGGGTCATTTCAAGTGAACAGTCTCTTGGCATTTGGTTTCCTCCTAAAAATTCTCTCAGGCAGCGGGCAGCAGCCTTATGCTGCCGAAAGAATTACCAACGGTAATGTGCAAAAGCCTTGTTTGCTTCTGCCATCTTGTGTGTATCTTCACGCTTCTTGACGGAGCCGCCCAGACCGTTGACTGCGTCCATGATTTCGCCTGCAAGGCGCTCTTTCATGGTCTTTTCAGAACGGAGTCTGGAATATTTGGTGATCCAGCGCAGGCCCAGAGTCTGGCGTCTCTCGGGACGGACTTCCATCGGAACCTGGTAGGTCGCACCGCCCATACGGCGTGCTTTGACCTCCAGCACAGGCATGATATTCTCCATAGCCTGCTCGAAGACCTCAAGCGCATCTCTGCCGGTCTTCTCTGCCACGATTGCGAATGCGTCGTACACGATCTTCTGTGCGACACCCTTCTTGCCATCGAGCATGATATTGTTGATGAGGCGTGTTACGAGCTTGGAATTGTACAACGGATCTACCAGAACGTCACGCTTTGCGATACTGCCTCTTCTTGGCATACTCGCTTCCCTCCTTCATAATAGAATGAATTCACAGGTACTCACAAATGATATCGGAGTCACTTGTGTTTGGCCATGCAGACAGTATACAGCATTGCTATATATCAAATCCACAAGAGCCTTGTGGGGTAATTGCTTCAAAAAGTTTCGGCTGCAGCAAGAAATTACTTCTTACCTGCCTTAGGACGCTTTGCACCATACTTGGAACGAGCCTGCATACGGCCGTTTACGCCCTGTGCGTCCAGTGTACCGCGGATGATGTGATAACGGACACCAGGAAGGTCCTTGACACGACCGCCGCGAATCAGAACGACGCTGTGCTCCTGCAGGTTATGACCGATACCGGGAATGTACGCGGTAACTTCGTAGCCATTGGTCAAACGGACTCTGGCAATCTTTCTCATTGCGGAGTTCGGCTTCTTAGGCGTTGCGGTCTTAACAGCGGTGCACACACCACGCTTCTGGGGAGAGCTCTGGTCGATCTGGGACTTCTTCTGAGCATTGTAGCCCTTCTGAAGTGCAGGAGCAGTGGACTTCTCCGGCAGAACGCTTCTGCCCTTACGGACAAGCTGATTAAAGGTTGGCATAATCTTCCTCCTTCTTTAAAAAGTAGCGTATGCAAACATTGGCATACCTCAATATTATAACCTTTTTGAAAAAAAAAGTCAAGCCCATAGGAAATTTCTACCCATTACACAAATTCACGGTGCTTTACAGATTTCTTTTGCACTTTTTGCCGTATTTCGCCTGGGAAATCCAATTGCTGCACCTTGTTTTGGGGGATGCTGCGGTATATTCCCATGGATTGCTGCATTATGCACCGTTTAAAAAAGCAGTGATGTATTCGATGAGCATACCGAGTTTTTCATCAAAGCTGCAATGATTGCCGATGGTGCGGCGGTAGGGGTGCCCGTCCCATGCAGCAAGGGTGCGGCGGTCAAGGGCAATGGCTTCTTCGGGTGTTTCGATTCTGGCTGTGTTGTTGGCAAGGGTATAGTACGGCAGCGCGCCGTCTGCAGCAGTGACCAGATGGAATACCGCATCATAGCGGGCGAAAAGCATTTCGGGGGTCAGCCCCTCGGCTGCAATCATTTGCCGATAGTCTTCATCGCGCATATAGGCGTTGCCATCGGGGATGCCGCGGTCGCAGAGAATCATCACGGTGTCGGTGTTCATCTGCCTGGCGGCCTGCAAAAAGAGTTCTTCTTTTTTCGCCTGCAAACGTAGCTGAATGACCTGATAGTCATAGGGCGTGGCGCAAGTCCACGGCGCAATACCGCCGCCAATCAGCTCGGTTGCCGTCTCGGGAATCACCAATACCGTATTGCCCTTTTCGGAAAAATGCGCCCTGACACGCTGCATGGCAGTGGATTTCCCTGCGCAGGGCCCACCTGTGATGACGATCTTTTTGATGTTCACTTCCTTCACCTCACAGATATTATATCATGGTTTGCCGATTTCGTCAATTGGCACCACTTGACAAACCGCACTATGAATGCTACGATGAATGCAAAGCAAAAAAGTATGCAAATCATCAAGCCGGATGCCGAAAGCTATGTTATAATGGTATTGCAATCATGATTGATCACTACACGGAAGGGGGGAACACCATGCAGAAATTTGAAGTACTGACTGCCGCGCTTGCATATATCGAAAGCCATCTGGACGCAGAGCTTTCCCGTGAGCAGATCGCGGCATCCTGCTACATTTCGCTCTCGTCGCTGGAAAAGATCTTTCAGTATGCCATGCATATGGGCGTGCGCGATTACATTAATCGCCGGCGCATGACCATGGCTGCCCGTGATCTTGCCCATAATGGCTACAGTGTGACCGATGTGGCAATGAAGTATCAGTTTCAGTCGGTGGAAGTTTTTTCAAGAGCCTTTCGCCGTGTGTGGTTTGAAAACCCTTCGGCTTTTCGCGAAAAGTATCGTTTTACGGATATTTTTCCGCCGATCGTATGTATTCATGAGGAGGATACACAAATGTTAAAACAGGTGGATATGAGTGCCGCGTTCGATTATATGCGTGCGCACAGTGGCAGCTTTGTGCTCTGTGCTGATGTAAAAGGGTGCATGCCGCTGAATCAGATCTCTCGTAAATTGGGCGATCTTGCAATTCTGACCATGGCAAAACGTCTGGAATCGGTTGCGACACAGGATATGATTGTAATGCGAGTAGGCGGCGATGAATTTGCGCTGCTGACCGCCCTGACTGACCTTTCTGCTGCCGAAGCATTGCGCGAAAAACTGCTTGCCATGAACGGGGAAACCATTTCGTTCGAGGGAAAAGAATACCCACTGTTTCTATGGTGCGGCATGACGACTATTCCGCAAAACCTGAATCTCAGCACTTTTTTCGGCAATGTCATAGAGACCATTCATAACAGCCGCACGGAATGACCCATCCCACGGCAGATCTGCGCATCGCCGCGCAGATCAAACGGATATGGATGTACTCCCTGCATTTTTACACGCAAGCGGTATGCTCTCTGATGGGGGGGCGTACCGCTTTTTCACAGACGGGCTGCAAAAAAATACATAATGTACTGGACATTTTGGGGATAATATGATATAATTATCATGTGATGTAATGTGGCATCACCAAAGAAAGAGGAGGAATGAATATGAGCTTTTTTGATAATGTCGTGGATACGATGTCCAAGGCAGCCCGTGAGGTTTCCGATGGTGCAAAGAACATTGCCGAAAAGAATCGTGTGCGCAAGGAAATCGCCACCATGGAAAATGAGATCCGTACCCGTTTTCGCGCCATTGGTCAGAAGTATTATGACGATATGAGCGAACATCCCGACCCTGCCTATGCAGAGCTTGTCAACGGTATCACGCAGCTGAAGGAGCAGCTTGCCGCAAAGCAGAAGGAACTGGTAGAACTGGATGGCGTCATTGTGTGCCCCGGCTGCGGCAAGGGCTGCGATAAGAATGCAAAATTCTGTCCTGCCTGTGGCACCGCTATGCCAAAGCCTGCTGCCGAAGCAACGAAATCTGCTGCCGAAGCAGCGAAGCCGGTGAATCCTACCAACTGCACCGTCTGCAATGCACCGCTTTCGCCCTCTGCCCTGTTCTGCGCCGAGTGCGGCACCAAGGTAGAGCCGATTGTGCCTACTGTGGAAGCAGAACCGGCTGCGCCTGAACAGCCTGCGGTCTGCGCCTGCTGTGGCGCTGCCCTTGCTCCCGAGGCGTTGTTCTGCGCTGAGTGCGGTACCAAAGCCCCTGATGTGCAGTGAGATGATTCTTGCTGATACTGCCGTTCTTCTGGTGTGCGCAGGCAATGCCACCAGAATGGGCGGCATTCACAAAATATTGCATCCTTTGAGCGATACCACCGTACTGGAGAAATCGCTGCATACATTTTCACAGTGTAAAGCGGTTTCGGAAGTGGTGGTGATCTGCCGTCCGCAGGATGAAGCGGCGTTTCAGGCAATAATACAGCAGATGTCAATTGCTGTGCCAATCACCGTGGCATATGGCGGCGCAACCCGTCAGCAGAGTGTAACAAATGGTGTGGCTGCATTGCAGACTGATGCAGCCTATATCGCCATACATGACGGCGCAAGACCGCTTTTGCGCGTGGAGGATGCCGAAAAAGTCATTGCAGACGCACATACCTTCGGCGCGGCCACGCTGGGCGTGCCCGTCAAGGATACCATCAAAACGGTGGCGGAGGGCGTGATTGTGGATACACCGCCGCGCAGCAGCTTGTACCATACGCAGACGCCCCAGGTGTTCGCAAGGGCGGCATATCTGCAAGCCATGGCCTTTGCCCAGGCGCAGGGTCTGGATTTTACCGATGATTGCCAGCTCATGGAGGCGATTCATATCCCCGTGATGATGACAACCGGCTCGTATACCAATATCAAGTTGACGACCCCTGAGGACTTTGCAACTGCTGAGGCATTGCTGCGCTATGAGCAGGAAAGAGAGGGAAGCCACAATGGCTGATTTTCGTATTGGGCATGGTTACGATGTCCATCAACTGACCGAGGGACGCAAGTTGATTCTTGGCGGCGTGGAGATCGCGCATACACTGGGCTTGTTGGGGCATTCTGATGCCGATGTGCTGACGCACGCGGTGATGGATGCCATGTTGGGTGCGCTTGCGCTGGGAGATATCGGGCAGCATTTTCCCGATACCGACCCGAAATATCAGGGGGCAGACAGCTTGAAACTGCTGTATCATGTCAATGGGTTGATTCAACGGAAGGGATGGCGCATCGGTAATATGGATGCTGTCATTCTGGCGCAGGCTCCAAAACTTGCACCGCATATTCCGCAGATGCGCCAGAATATTGCAAAGCAGCTCGGCTGCGATGTGGAACAGGTGAGCGTCAAAGCCACCACCGAGGAGCGCCTTGGTTTCACGGGTGCAGAACAGGGCATGGCGGCGCATTGTGTCGTGTTGCTGGAGCGGATCCCCAAACCCCTTGACCGCCGTCCCATTGGCAAAGTGTTTCCATTATGATGAGAAACCGTGCTTTTCCCTCTTGCGTTTTTGGAGAAAGTGTGATATACTGTTGTGTGTGGGGCTTGCATATGCCTTGCACATTACATAATGAAAAGTGAGGAAATCAACGTGAAGAAGTCTATTTTCAAGCGTATGCTGACTGCTGTTCTGGCTGTCGGTATGCTCGTCTGCGGCGCAGGCTGTAACGGAAGCAGCAACACTGACAGCGGCGCAGATAACTCTCTGCAAAAGGTCAAAGACAGCGGCAAGTTTGTTCTGGGTCTGGACGCGACCTTTAAGCCCATGGGCTATACCAATGAGAATGATGAGATTGTCGGTTTTGATATTGATGTTGCAGAAGAAGTCTGCAAGCGTATGGGCGTTGAGCTGGTCAAGCAGCCGATTAACTGGGAAACCAAAGAGGATAATCTGGACGGCGGCAGAATCGACTGCATTTGGAACGGTATGTCCGTCAATCCCTCGCGCGCAGAGCGCATGAATCTTTCTGAGCCGTATATGAACAACAAAATGGTTTTCGTTGTGCCTGCTGATAGTGAAGCACAGTCCATGGCGGATCTGGCTGATAAGACCATTGGCGTTCAGAACGGTTCCACCGCACAGACGATCCTCAGAGATTCTTCGATTGGCGGTACCATCAAGGAAACTGCGCTGCCCACCAATATTGAGGCAATGCAGCAGATGGATCTTGAACTGGTGGATGCCGTGTTTATGGATGTGATCGTTGCGGATTATGAAATCACCACCGGCGGTAAGAATTATCGCGTTTTGCCGGATGGCCTTTCCGAAGAACAGTATGCAATCGGTTTCCGCAAGAATGATTGCGCCCTGCGTGATGAAGTCCAACGGATTCTGGGCGAGATGAAAGCGGACGGTACCCTCGGCAAGATTTCTACTACATGGTTTGGCAGCGATATCACGACTGTTCCCGTCAAGTGATTTGTGAATGACTCGAAAAAGTACCCATACAGATATTCTGTATGGGTACTTTTTGTATCTGATTGTTGTGGTGGTACTGGGGCTGCGTCCCCACATAGATATTACATGGGGTTATGTACGCAGATTTGGGGATAGGGGATCTCAATACCGGCAGCATCAAAGGCTTGTTTGGAGCTTTCATAGATCCTGCCGCTGACGGCAAAATAATCGCCGCTGTTTACCCAGAATCCTGCATTGAGCATAACGGCATTATCGCCATGGCCGCTCATAGTCACAACCGGTGCAGGATCCTGCAGAACCATCGGCTCATTGGCAAGCAGTTCCAGAATGATCTGCCGCGCCATATCAAAATCAGCATTGTAGGCAATGGTCAGCGGCACGCTGACACGCAAAGTGCCCCGCTGTGAAAGATTGGTAATCTGCCCCGAGGATAGCACGCCGTTGGGTAGATACACGCTGCGGTTATCACGGGTAATGAGCTTGGTATACAGAATGGAAACCGAATCCACATGACCCTCTGTGCCGCCTGCCATGATGTAATCGCCTGCTTTAAACGGCTTGGAAAACAGAATGATGAATCCGCCGGCCAGATTGGAAAGACTATCCTGCAAGGCAAGTCCGATGGCAAGCCCTGCCGCGCTAATGACAGCAATGATACTGGTCATAGGCACACCCAGAATGCTCAGCGCGACGATGGCAAGCAGCGTATACAGCAAAATGCGCAGCAGCGATTTGATAAAACTACTTGCGGCACCTTCGACCTTGGCGCGGCGCATGGCGCGGTCTACAATTTTCAGCACAATCCTTGTCAGCAGCAGCCCCAGTAAAAATACCAGCACGGCAACCAGCAGCGTTGGCAGAAAATCCTCGCCCTTTTGCAGCATTTCCTCAAAAAAGGTGGCGTTCTGCGTGAGATTTCCCATATCATCAGTCAACATGATTTTCTTCGGCTCCTTTGTTTTCGGGAATTGTTTTTCGGGATTTTTGCTGTTCCTGCCCGACCTCGGTTTTGGTATCCTTGATGGGCAAAACGGCATCAAATACGGCGTAGTACTTGATCGGCACATGGCGGTTGATATGGCACTTGCCGAAATACCAGGCGGTAAAGCTGCATATTTGTACCAGATCTTCAAAGAATGCGTGCATTTCCAGACGCTGCAGGGTATCTACGCGCAGGCAGTCTTTCAGCGATGCAGGGGGCTCGTGGGTGATGATGTAATCCACCTTGTTATCGTATTGCCTGAGTGTTTCGGCACCGTGCATGATCTCTGCATAGGTGGGCTGTTCGCGTTCCCACCAATGCTCGGCAGGACGAAATTCAAAATCCTGGCTATGACCGCCTCCAAAGGTGAAGAATCGCTTGCCGTTGATGGTATAGACCTCGCCACGCAGCAGATGCACCACATTCGGAGCAATGATCCTTGCCTTGCCGCCGTAAAAATCGCCGATGGGATAGGTTTCCAGCAGATCGTAGTTCTCATGGCAGCCATCTACAAAGGCAACAGTATACTTGAGCGTTTTGAGTTTTTGGCGCAGTTTCTGTTCCGCACGGCTATCCGACCAGAAAAAGCCAAAATCACCGCATATAATGAGAATATCATCGGCAGTTGCTTTTTTCAGCAGCGGATGACGGAATCGGGCAAATTCGCCGTGGGTATCTCCCGTGATATAGACCACAGTGTCAGCTCCTTTTTTGATGTACGATTCTATTGTACCACATTTTTTCTGATTCGTAAACTGTTTTTTGGAAAAAATAATTGCTCCTGCACGGCGTTGTACGTTGTACACTGTCTGGCATCAAAGGCAGCAAGCTATAACGAAAGCGGTCAAGCCACGCAGCTTGACCGCTTATTGATCCTGGCGTGCACTGCAACTGCACAATCATTGTGCGGTGCTGCCCGTTCAGATTCACGCATCCAGTACGGGCAGTGCGCTGACAACCTGCAAACCGGCTGCATGCAAAGCCGCAAGCAGTGCGTTCTGCTGTGCGTGATTCATGGCAGTGGTATAGCAAGCCGCACCGCCGTCTACAACAGCAGCTTCCACAGAAGCATCCACGCCGTTGGCGTTGCAGAAATCGACGACTGCGTTTGTGAGAGAAGCAGTATCGCCGTTTGCGGTACGGATCATCAGACCGCAGCAGAGCATATCGGCATCGGCAATGAAATCCTGCTCGCCGCTGTCAATCCAATCTTGAGAGAACACCGTGCAGTTATGCTTCGCTGCTTCGATCACATCGCCCATAACAGCACTGGCGGTGGGGAGCTTTCCCGCGCCTCTGCCACAGAACACAGCACGGTCAATGCCGTCGCCGCAGACCATGACCGCATTGAACACGCCATCCACGCGGGAAAGTATATTTTCGTGGGGAACAAACATCGGCTGCACCATTGGCAGAATACGACCGTCCTCCAGGCGGCGTACCGAAGCGATCAGCTTCACGGAACCGTCCAGGGCATCGGCAGCAGCGGCATCTGCCAGAGATACCTCGCGAATGCCTACAGTCTTGACGCTTTCAGGGTAGACGTGCTTGCCGAATACCAAAGAAGCAATAATGCAGATCTTACGGCAGGCATCGTGGCCGTCTACATCGGCACTTGGTTCACGCTCGGCATAGCCAAGCGCCTGTGCCAGGGAAAGCGCAGCCTCAAAGCTCATATCGTCCGAGAGCATTTTATCCAGGATAAAGTTGGTGGTGCCGTTGAGAATGCCGTACACAGCGGAGATATCATTGGCAGCCAGACAACGGTGCAGGGGACGGATGATCGGGATGGCGCCGCCCACGCTTGCTTCGAAGAAGCAGTTGCAGGAATGTGCTTTTGCCTCGGCAAGCAGCACGGCACCCTTACGGGCGATCAGTTCCTTGTTGGATGTTGCCACGCTGATGCCTTTGTCCAGGCACTGCATCAAGTAGGTGAAGGCAGGCTCTACGCCGCCCATACATTCCGCAACCACGGTCACCTCGGGATCAGCCAGGATGGTATCCATGCTCTTGGTGAATTTATCCGCATAGGGAGAGTCGGGGAAATCGCGCAGATCGAGAATATAGCCCACATCCATTCTGTCGCCTGCTTTTTGCTCAATCTTTGCTCGATTCTTGTAGAACAGCTCCACCACGCCGGAGCCAACAGTACCATATCCCAAAACAGCAAATTTCTTCATACGATTTATACTTTCCGCCCACGCAGAAAGCTCCTTTCTGATATCTGATTGTTCAAAAGCCCGAAAGCAATCGAACCTCTGTGACGCCCTCCAGTACGCGCAGTGACTGACACAGTGCGGGCACACGGGCAGCATCTTCCATACGGAACGAAACCGTTACAATGGCTGCACCGTCAACGGGCACGCTCTGGTTAATGGTCAGCAGATTGGCGTCTGCAGCATACAAAGCAGCCAGTACCCCTGAAAGCACGCCGGAACGGTCGCGCAGAAACAACATAATGGTGAACACCTTCTGCTGCATCTGTTCTTCATAAACAAAAACCGAATCCCGATATTTATAAAAAGCACTGCGGGAGATGCCCACACTGCGGCAGGCAGCCGCGGAGCTTTTTTCCTCACGGTTTGCAAGCATACGCTTGACCGCCAACACTTTTAAGATGACTTCAGGCAGAACAGAGGCATCCACAACAACCCAATTCTGGGAGTTCTGTGCTGTTTCCGGCATATCGGTATCGGTATCAACATCGGTCATGGATCGCACCTCTTTCCACTGAACATTCCACGCAGGATGGACAGTTGTCCATCTACAGCAATCATTATACCATACTCGCCAGGATTTGTCAAGGGGGGATCCGTAATGAAAAAGCCTGAGGAATCTCCTCAGGCTTTGGCTGCAGTGTATGATCGTTACAACTCACGGCCTTTCCCCATGTAGAACAGTGCGATGGTACCAGGGCCGGAGTGCGCACCAATGACGGGACCAATATCGCCGATGGTGACATTGGTTGCGCCGTATTCTTTCATAAGCGTATCGCGTACAAATCTTGCAGCTTCGATGTCATCGCCGTGGCTGATATAGACCTGTTGTGTAGGATCATACACCTCATCGGCAAAATGCTTTGCCAGAGCCAGCAATGCGTTCTTTCTGCCGCGTACCTTTGCTTTGGCGATGAGTTTGCCCTCGTTGCTGACGTGCAACACGGGCTTGATACCAAGCAGCGTACCTGCCACGGCGGAGATCGAGCTTAATCGGCCGCCGCGTTTCAGAAACATCAGGTCATCAACGGTGAACCAGTGAATGAGATGCAGCCTGTTCTCCAGCAGATATGTCTCCAGTTCCTCGATGGTTGCACCTTCACGCTTTTTCTGCACGGCAAAATACAGCAGCAGCGCCTGCCCCATACTGGCGGAGAGACTGTCTACGGTAATGATCTTGCGGTCAGGGTACTCAGCGGAGAGCTCCTCGGCGGCAAGACGGGCGGTGGCACACATACAACTCAGTGCAGATGAGAAGGACAGAAACAGAATATCTTTGCCCTCATCGAGAATGTGCGTATAAACCGCACGGAATGCGCCGAGATTTGCAGCAGAGGTGCAGACAACGTGACCATTTCGCAATGCGTTGTAGAATTCTGCACCCACCAATGTGCAGGGTTGTGTGGGGGTATCTTTCATAAAAGCATTCAGCGGAACATAGGCAAGCTCCATCGCTTCACGCTGCTGGGGCGTAAGGTCGCAGCCGCTGTCTGTTACGATGACATAATCACGGGTATTGCTCATGGCGTTCGTCCTTTCCGGCTTTCAAAATGCGAACAGAGCCGTGCAATCCGAGGCTCTGCTTTTCTGTTGCACATTATACCATATCCCGGGGAAAAAGTCACCCTACGATTTGCATTTGCAGGGAAACCTCGCAGAGAAAGGGGCGGGAGAGTGAATTCTACCGCTCTACTGACAGGAGAATTGATTGAAAATACGGCTTGCATTCTGCAAAATAGTATGGTATAATGAAAGCAGTATCAAAAAGGAGGCTGTTATGGCTGAACTGAAGCAAATTGTTGCCCATAATCTCTCGCAGTTACGCAAAGAGCATCAACTGACGCAGATTCAGTTGGCGGAACAGATTCATTATTCGGATAAAGCCGTTTCAAAATGGGAGCGTGGAGAGTCGTTGCCGGATTTGGTCGTGTTAAAGCAACTGGCAGATTATTATCATGTGACATTGGATGCGCTGGTTTGCGAGGACGGTCCACATACCACATCAGAACCGGTGGAGGAGCACCATGGGGAGCAGGTGGATGAGGAGGTGTCTGCACCGAGGCCCTATATCACACGCAATCGCATTGTGATTGCAGGTATGGCCATCGTGTTGGTGTGGCTGATTGCAACCACCGTTTTTGTGATTCTGGATATTCTGGTGCCTTCATTGGAGTATTCGCCCTTTATGTTTGTTTATGCCATTCCCCTGACGATGATTATCTGGTTGGTGTTCAATTCCATCTGGTTTAACCGCCGCGCCAATTATTTCATCATATCGCTGCTGGTGTGGACGACACTTGGTACGCTGTTTGTAACTTTCTGGTCGTCTCGTCCGTGGCAGTTATTTATCATCGGGATACCCGCGCAGATCATCATTTTGCTGTGGTCTGCTTTGCGCAGGGGCGAGCAAAATACCAAAAAGAAACCCTTTATCCCCAAAAAATAAAATCCCAACGCCCCGAGCAGTTGCTGTTCGGGGCTTTGCTTTGGGCAATGCACAGCGAAAAACAAGGAAAAAAACGGGCTATTTCGCAAAGTTTGTGTAAAATGACCCTTGAGAAAAACTGCGAAATGTGTTATAATATAAATAGTAGGAAAATCGGATATCAGTGGAAAGGAGATGCGATTATGTGCTCACAACCGCAAGCAGGTGAGTATGTACGGTATGGCGGCATCGGTATCTGTCAGGTGGCGCGTGTTGAAGATATGCCGTTCCCTGACGCGCAACATATGCGTCTTTGCTGTGAGCTGAAGCCTATCAGTAATACGGCAATGGTCATTCTTGTGCCGTTGGATAACGAGGCAGTCTGTGCAAAAATGCGCCCCCTTCTGGCGAAGGAGCGCATCGAGCATATGCTGCAAACCGCACACGAACAGCCCAATGTCTGGATTGATGACCGCAAGCAGCGCACCACCGAGTTTCGGCGGATGCTTTCTGTGGGGGATGCTCCCGTCCTTTTACAGTTGTTGCACTCCATTGAACGACAGCAGTCGGCATTGCGTGCCGTGAAGAAAAAGTTGCCTGCCGCCGATATTGCCGTGCAAAAGGAAGCATATCGTATCGTGGAGGAAGAGCTGGCATATGCACTGGGCATCTCCCACGAGGAAGCCAATGCGAGGATTCATGCTGCCGTTGCTGAACGGACCGTGTAATATGGAATTGCAGCCCGATGACATACGAGAATTGCACAATCAGCCTCTGGATACCATTGTATACAGAGGCTTTTGCTGAGATATAACAAAAAGTGGGGATACTGTCCCCACTTTTGCTGTTATGATGTGTACGCGTTACAGACCTGCCAGTATTTTCAGAATCGCAATGGCATCACCACTTGTAATACCTGCAGTCCCATCGCATTCGGCGTTGGCAAGACCCTGCTCTGCCACCACCGCTTCGGCATCTTCTGCCAGAAAACGGTTGAGGAGAATCACATCGCCGATTTTGACAAAGCCGTCACAATCGACATCGCCCTTTTTTCCGTTCTCAACTGGTGGGTCGGTTTCCGTTGTGCCACTGCCGATCTCGTAGGTATCCCAATCCGGCAGTTCATCCAGCGTAATGCAGTATTCGCTCTGGTAGATCTCTTTCAGATTATTCACGGGATTCAGGGAAGCGTCGGTGATGTAGTTGCCGTACCATGGGCAGAAATACAGCCATGCAGCCTTGGAATCCACCAGATTGGAAAGGGATGGAATGGTGTCGTTTTCACTCATGGCAACCATTTTTTCACCCTCGGTAGATGCCACCAGAGAATAGAATGTAGAAGCGATCGCGCTGAGATTTGCCTGATAGTTGACGGCGTTGTACTTATCGTAGCCAATCAGATCGACATATGCATCGCCGGGATACCATGCAGGGGAAGTGCAGTAAGTGTAGGAAGTCCACTCCCAGATAATGTTATCCAGACCGTATTGGTTCGTCAGCTGGTCCCACAGGAAAATGTACATTTCCTTACAAGGTTCGGGGCCCTCAGCCCCCCACCAGAACCACGCGCCCTCCGCTTCGTGCAGCGGGCGGAAAATACAAGGGACATTGGCGTCCTCCAGTTTTTGCATCTGCTCGGCAAGCACGGCAATGTCTGCAAGAATCACCTCATGTTCCCATGTGCCTTCTTTTAGTGCGTTGGTGATGCTGAATGTCGTATAGGTGGCACTTGCTGATTCCACATAGAACGCCGCGGTGCTGCTGCCTTCTTCGGTAGGAACATTCCAGTGGAAGGAGATTGTCGGAATACCGCCGTCATCATTGAACCACTGAATGGCGCGCTCGGGGGCATTGTCGTAATAAGGCTGCGTGGTGTTGTAGAACAGAAAATCAATGCCGCGGATGGCAGGATATTTGCCGGTGGTATCATAAATATGGGTAAATTCCTGTTCGTTGTCCATCAAGTAGTCGATGGGCAGCCCCTGTTGCTCAAAGGCATTGATATTGTAACAGTGGGAGCCGCAGTATTCCTGCTGTCCTGAGATGATATGATTGCCGTAAACGCTGCACAGATAATCATAGACCTTTTGCGTCATGAGGCTTGCATTGGGATTGCACAGCTTGGCGGTGGGCTGCAGGTTCGTAAGATACGTTGGGGCTGGCTCCAGCACGAGATAATCGAGGAAGGTATAGCCCCAGTAGCTGGCAATTTCAATGGTATTTTTGCCGGCATTCAGCTTGACATAGCCTGCATCGAGCAGTTCCCAGCCCTTGCCCGAGTTAAAGGGGAATTTGATTTCCCCCTGACTTTCGCCGTTTACATTCAGATACTGAATTTTGTGGGGCGTGCCAAAGCACTGTATGTAGTTGATTTTCAGTGCGTAAAAGCCGGCTTCTTCCACCTCAACGGTGACGCTGACCGAGGAATCTTTGTCATCCACATAGGCGTATCCGTCACCAGACCAACCTGTCATGTCGCAGGGATTCCCCTCTGCATCTTCGTCCACAACCGTCCACGCGATGCCCTCGTTGTATTCACAGTCATTGAACACACCATCTTCAAACTCGTAGAGATGGCTCACCGCACCCGACGCCATCTGCGTGGGCATGGCAGTCATGGCGCCTGCTGTGACGGCAAGTGCAAGCAAGGCTGCCAGCTTCTGTTTTTTTGCTTTCATAGATTCCCGCTCCTTTTCCAGTTTCCGTTGTGTTTAGTCGTCTGTATGCTCCAGAGACATCATCATATCAATCCTGCGCTGATGTCTGCCGCCCTCAAAGCCTGTTTCCAGAAATGTTTTGAGGATTTCCACGGCAAGTCCCTCGCCAACAACTCTTGCGCCCATGCAGAGTACATTGGCATCGTTGTGCAGACGGGTATATTTTGCGCTGTAGGTTTCGGTACATACTGCCGCGCGGATGCCCTTGCACTTGTTTGCAGTCATGCTCATGCCGATGCCCGTGCCGCAAAGCAACACGCCCATATCGGCAGTACCGTCCTCAACGGCAGCACACACTGCCATTGCCATAACCGGATAATCACTGGGTGCCTCATCGGTTCCCATATCCATAAACGGGATGTTGTTTTCTTTCAGATAATTTCTGACAACTGTGCGCAGCGATGCCGCGGCGTGGTCACTTGCAATTGCAATCATATTGAAAACTCCTTGCTATGTTTCTATTCAAAGCGCATTGACGAAATTTTGCCTATTTGGTACGCTGTAGCTGCTGTTTGGCGCGTTTTGTTGCAAACGGAAGACAGCAAAACAGGGTCAGTGTGATTGCCATGCAGCACAGCCCGATAATAGAAAGCACCGCATACCGCTGAAATCCTGTGTGCGAGATATAATATGTTGTATTGCACTGCGTGCTGTCGATGTTGTTTTCGGCATTACGCCATGAATCAAACTGCTCGGCAACCGACTGGGGCATACGGGATACAACGCCCTGCATTTTCAGCGTAGTAACCGGCGGCACCAGATCCTCGTAGTCGCCACTTTGTTGGTATCGTTGAATGGATTCCGTATAAGTGAGCGTTTCGTTCATGATCTGTTGCAGATACAGTTGTTCGTAGGCGTCATTGGTGGCATATAAGATCATTTGCCCCAATGGCTGCCACAGCACGTAGTAGCATTTTTTGCCCTCGCTGTAAATTTCGGTACTCCAGATGCCGTTTTGTTCGGTGGCGGCACAGCCCAGTACATAGCTGATTTCACCCTGCACAAGATCGTTGTTTTTCATTGTAAGAAAAGGCGTTTGTGCAGGATCTGCCACTTCGTTTTTCCGCAGGCGCAGCCATGTGGGGATTTGCAGCATCAGCACCAGCGAAATACAAAACATCACAAGGCAAATCAGTCGTAACATCCGAACGGTTTTCATGACGATTCCTCCTTGTGATGTAGGTGCTTATTGCGTTTTCATGCCCGAAACCTTCAGGCGATTGAGCGCACGGCGCAGCTTTGCCTCGGCACGCTGCTGTTCGGCAAGGCTTTTGGCACTTTCCTTGCGGCGCAGAGCATCTTCCTGGGAGCGCTTTGCACGGGCGACATCAATTTCCTCCGACCACTCCACCGCATTTGCGAGAATTGCCGTACGTTCGGGAGATACCTTAATCATACCGCCCGAAATAGCAGCCAGACGCACTGTACCGTCCTCCAGAACCAAACGTATCGGCCCTGAGGAAAGTGCAGCAACATATTTTTCGTGCCGGGCCAGGATACCCAAATCGCCTGTGGCGGTACGCACCACCAGCTTTTGCACATTGCCCTCGAAAAAGCTGCGTTCCGGCGTGAGAATGGTTAATGAGAAGCTGCTCACTTTGCATCCGCCTCCATTGCCTTTGCCTTGGCGACAACATCATCAATGCCGCCTGCGAACAAAAATGCCGATTCGGGGAGATCATCGTGCATTCCCTCAATGATCTCACGGAAGCCGCGGATCGTCTCCTGAATGGGGACATACTGACCCTTCATGCCGGTAAACGGCTCTGCCACTGAGAAGGGCTGACTTAAGAAGCGCTGGATTTTACGGGCGCGGCTGACGGTCAGCTTATCCTCATCGGACAGCTCATCCATACCCATAATGGCAATGATATCCTGCAATTCCGTGTAACGCTGCAAAATGGTCTGTACGGCACGGGCAACGCGGTAATGCTCCTGCCCGACAATCTCGGGGGAAAGAATACGCGAGCTGCTTTCCAACGGATCCACCGCAGGGTAAATACCCAGCGAAGCGATCTGGCGGGAAAGCACGGTGGTGGCATCCAAGTGGGCAAATGTGGTTGCAGGAGCCGGATCGGTCAGGTCATCGGCAGGCACATACACTGCCTGCACCGAGGTGATAGAGCCTTTGCCCGTCGATGTGATACGCTCTTGCAGCGCACCCATTTCGGTGGCCAGTGTGGGCTGGTAGCCAACTGCCGAGGGCATTCTGCCAAGCAGTGCGGAAACCTCAGAGCCTGCCTGGGTGAAACGGAAGATATTGTCGATAAAGAGCAGCACATCCTGCCCCTCGGTATCGCGGAAATACTCTGCCATTGTCAGGCCCGAAAGCCCCACACGCATTCTTGCGCCGGGGGGTTCGTTCATCTGACCGTACACCAGAACGGTTTTGTCCAGAACGCCGCTTTGCTTCATCTCATTGTAGAGGTCATTGCCCTCACGGGTGCGCTCGCCTACGCCGGTGAAGACGGAGATGCCGCCGTGCTGATTGGCAACATTGTTGATCAGCTCCTGGATCAGAACGGTTTTGCCAACACCGGCGCCGCCGAACAATCCGATCTTACCGCCCTTGAGATAGGGGGCAATCAGGTCAATGACCTTGATGCCCGTTTCCAGCACCTCGCCGGAAGCGGTCTGTTCCTCGTAGCTGGGGGCTTCTCTGTGGATGGCCCATTTTTCGGCTGTCTGGGGAGCAGGCTGTTCGTCTACCGGCTCGCCCAACAGATTGAATACACGCCCCAGTGTTTCTCTGCCCACGGGCACGCGGATGGGCGCCCCGGTATCCACTGCATCAATGCCGCGGCGCAGACCGTCGGTACTGCTCATGGCGATGCAGCGCACAATGTCGTCACCAATATGCTGTGCGACCTCCAAAACCAGCTTCTGACCGTTGTTATCGCACTCAAGGGCGTTGAGTAGACGGGGCAGCTCATGTTTGCCAAAGCGGACATCCACCACCGCACCGATGATCTGTACGATTTTGCCGATGCCGCCCTGCTTGTTTGCTTCATTGGATTGCATAACGAAAACTCACTTTCGTATTATTTCTGCGCATTTGCGCCGCTGACAATTTCCGTCAGCTCCTGTGTAATGGATGCCTGTCTTGCACGGTTATAGCGCAGTGAGAGATCATCGATCATCTCCTGTGCGTTATCGGTGGCATTTTCCATCGCCATACGGCGTGCAGCCTGCTCAGAGGCAAAGGTATCCACAATGGCACAATATAAAATGCCCGCAAGATATTTGGGTATCAATGTATCAAACACTGCTTCTGCGCTGGGCTCATAGTTCGTCAGGCTGTGAGAGCCGCCCTGCTCCAGCATATACGGTACAGGAAGCACCTGCATATTGCAAGCCTCCTGCGTCAGCGGCGAAACGAGATCGGTATAGAACAGTTCCGCGATTGCCAGATGCCCTTGTTCAAACAGCGTGATGATATGCTCTGCCATATCCAGCGTTGTATAGGTGGTCACGGTTTCGCCGATGCCGTCAAAGGTACCCAAAATGCGGTGCTTGGTCTTTGCATAATGCTCCGATGCCTTTTTTCCCACGGTCATCAGGATGACCTCTCTGCCCTCCGCTTCCAGTTCGGCGATGCGGGCATCCGCACGACGGAATACATTCATGTTGAAGCCACCTGCCAGCCCGCGGTCGCCTGCAACGATGATGAGCAGCGCGGCACCTTCTTCACGCAACTCGGTATATACGGAATGGAATCCTTTTGCCTCGGCTGCGACCTCGCTCATGGTCTGATACAGCAGATGAAAATAGGGGAGGGAACGCTCGGCGCGTTCCTTTGCACGGCGCAGCTTGGAGGAGGAAACCAGCTCCATGGCTTTGGTGATCTGCATGGTGCTTTCCACGCTTTTCATGCGCCGTTTGATTGCTTTCATGTTGGCACCTGCCACGAAAAAAACCTCCTGACGGATTCAGAATGCTCAGACAAAGCTGTGGATGAATGCTTCGATGGCAGCGCGGAGCGCTGCTTCGGTTTCGGCAGACAGCTTGCCTGTTTGACGGATCTCGGCAAGAATCTCGCTGTGGCACTCGTCCATTTCGGTCAGCAGTGCCTGTTCGCACTCGGCAACGCGGTTGACGGGCACGTCACGCAGCAAGTCATTGACCACAGCGTACAGGATCACGACCTGCTGGGGTGCGGAAAGGGGGGTGCTCTTATCCTGCTTGAGTACCTCTACCACGCGTTCGCCCTTGGCAAGACGCTCTTTGGTATCGCGGTCAAGGTCGGAGCCGAACTGTGCAAAGGCCTGCAGCTCACGGTACTGGGAGTAGGTCAGCTTCAACGAACTGGAGACCTTCTTCATGGCAGGGATCTGCGCCGCAGAGCCCACACGGGAAACCGAAATACCGGGATTGACGGCAGGACGTACACCTGCATTGAACAGGTCGGTTTCCAGGAAAATCTGTCCATCGGTAATAGAAATCACATTGGTGGGGATATAGGCGGAAACGTCGCCTGCCTGGGTTTCGATGATGGGCAGCGCGGTGAGAGAACCGCCGCCGTAGTTTTCGTTCAGGCAGCAGGCGCGCTCCAGCAGGCGGGAGTGCAGATAGAATACATCGCCGGGAAATGCCTCACGGCCCGGAGGACGCTTCAGCAGCAGCGAAAGGGTACGGTATGCCACCGCGTGTTTGGAGAGATCATCGTACACGCACAGTACATCCTTGCCCTGACTAAGAAAATACTCGCCCATAGCGCAACCCGAATAGGGCGCGATATACTGCAGCGGTGCCAGCTCCGAGGCGGTTGCCGAGACCACGATCGTATAGCGCATTGCGCCGGCCTTGGTCAGGGTTTCCACCACATTGGCAACGGTAGAACGCTTCTGACCGATGGCAACATAAATGCAGATGACATTTTTATCGTGCTGATTCATGATGGTATCCAGCGCGATGGCAGTTTTGCCTGTCTGGCGGTCACCGATAATCAACTCACGTTGCCCTTTGCCAATGGGAATCATGGAATCAATGGCCTTGATACCCGTCTGCAGCGGCTCGTGGACAGATTTTCTGGTAATGATACCGGGGGCAATTTTCTCGATGGGTGCACGATTTTCGGCGATAATGGGACCTTTTCCGTCGATGGGCTCGCCCAGTGCATTGACGACTCTGCCCAGCAGTTCTTCGCCCACGGGTACCGATACGATGGTTCCGGTACGGCGCACAGTGGAGCCTTCTTTGATATCCTTATCGGAGCCGAGCAAAACGGCACCGACAAAATCATGCTCCAGATTCAGTGCCATGCCCGAAACGCCGCCTTCAAATTCCAGCAGTTCGCCGGACATACACTGCTCCAGCCCGTGGATATTGGCGATGCCGTCACCCACGGTCACAACAGAGCCAACATCGGCAAGATCCAGCTTTGCTTCGTAGCTCTTGAGTTGCTCCTTGATGATGCTTGTGATTTCATCAGGGCGTAAATTCATAAAAGTATCACACCTTCCGGCATATAACATTTTGTGGCAGGGCAAGCGATGAAATGCTTATCCCTGCAATTGTGTATGCAGCACATTCAGCCGCAGCTTCAAGCTATTGTCGATGCGTGTATCGCCGTACTGCACGATCACGCCGCCCAGGATCGAACGGTCAATGCGCTCTTTGATCCGCACAGTTTTCTGTAGCTTGCGGGAAAGCTTTTCCGTCAGGCGGTCAAGCTGCTGGGGCGTCAGTGCCACAGCGGTGGTGACCGTAACGGCAACCGTATTCTCGTAACTGAGCATTTTCGCATCAAAGGCATCGGCGATCTCGCCGATATACGCTACACGGTTGCGCAAAATGAGCATTCGCAGCAGACGGGGCACGAGCCCCTCGGTGCCAAATGCCTGTTCTGCCAGTGCCATGCGCTCCTCCAAGCCCACTGTGGGCAGAGAAAGCAGCCTGCTGTAATCGGGGTAAAGCGAAAACAACACGGCGCAGCTTCTCAGTGCTTCACGGGTAGCGCGCAGAGCAGCATCGCCTTCTTCTTCTGCAACAGCAAACAACGCATCTGCATACACGGTACCGATCTCCGTATTCATTCCGCGTCCTCCACACCATTAATAAACTCGTCAATGAGTCTTGCGTGGTCATCGGGATTGATCTCGCGTGCCATGACCTTCTCGGCAACCAGTACTGCCAGATCGGAAACCTCGTTGCGCAGTTCTTTGGCGGCACGGCGCTTTTCGCGCTCCAGTTCATCGGCATTCTGCTGCATCACAGCGGCAGCGTCAGCCTTTGCCTCGGCAACGATCTCATCGGCGCGGCGTTGTGCCTGCCGTTTTGCCTTGCGCAGCATTTCCGCAGATTCTTCCTTGGCGGCAGCGAGTTTTTCCTCGTACTCCGCTTTGGTGCTTTCTGCGGCAGATTTGGCATCTTCCGCATCTTGCAGCGATTGATCTACCGCTTGCTTCCGCTGATCCAATACCGCGTTGACGGGCTTAAACAGAAAATGCTTCAGACCGAAAAACAGGATCATCGTATTGATGAGCGTAAACAGTATGGTACCGACATCAATGGACAAAAAATCCAGCATAATGCAGCCTTTCCTTCCGTAGTTTTGTCAGTGATATGCGAAACCCGGATCAGGTAAAGGGCTTTAAGAACATCAGCAGCAACGCGACGATCAAACCGTAAATACCGGTAGATTCCGCAACGGCACAGCCGACGAACATGGTACGGGTCACGGCACCGGATGCTTCCGGCTGACGGGCGATGGCTTCACACGCCTTACCAACGGCATAGCCTTCGCCGATGCCAGGGCCGATACCTGCGATCATAGCCAGACCTGCACCGATCGCAGAGCCTGCCAGTACGATTGCTTCACTCATTTCCATAATAAAAACCTCCGCAATTGATTATGATATGTGATATGCTACGGCTTACTGCCGTGGATAACAAGAATAACGAAAAAAACAGGGAAAACTTAACCTTCTTCTTCGGCAGGGCCGGCGTTGCTGATGAATACCATGGTGAGCATGACAAAGATGAACGCTTGCATAAAGCCGGAGAACAGATCAAAGTAGGCTGACAACACAGCGGGAATACCAATTGTAAACACTGGGATATCCAGACCGATTAAGTGGGAAAGCCCCGTAAGACCGTAATACAGCAGTGCTGTGATGACTGCGCCGCCTGCGATATTACCGAAGTGGCGCAATGCCATCGAAACGGGTGTGGCGATCTCACTGAGGATATTGATGGGCAGCATGACGGGCACGGGGGCGGCAAAGCTCTTGAGCCATCCCCAGACGCCGTTGAACTTGATCTTTGTTGCGGTGATGAGGAAAAACGTAATCGCCGCCCATGTTGCCAACACGGAGAAATCCGAAGTGACGGAACGCAGCCCCAGCATACTGATCAGGCTGCCGCAGATGGAAAATGAAAAAATCGTGGCGATATACGGCGTCATGCACATCCAGCGTTTGCCCATGGTATCTTTCACCAGATTGCGCACGGATTCCACAAGCATTTCCGCAACGACCTGCCGCTTGGAAATGTTGCGCACCGTAAGCTTATGGGTTAAGAAACGGCATACGCCCAGAATGATCGCAATGACAAACCATTGCAGTACGATGGTCTCGGTAAAGTTGATGGTAATGCCGAATACATCAAAGGATGCGATGATTTTCGGGCCGGATACCGTCAGTTCCGAGGAGCCTTGTAAAAACGAGGGGATAGCCATATGGGTATTTGTCACTCCTTTGGGTTTGAATCGATAGAAGTCACGGTGCCGGCGGCTGCTTGCGTTCGGGCAGCAGTGCGCCAACAGTATAGATGATACGCGGATACAGCAGCGGAATCGCTGCACCCAATGCCGCGATTGGTCGGTAGCGGTAGGCAATCACAAATGCGATGCCCACAATCATCAGCCGCAGCAGATAGCTTGCAAGATAGCTTCTGTCATGAGTGCCTGTTTTTTTGGCACGCTCCGCGATTTTCAGTACGGTGCGGCTCAGCAGCCACATTGAAATCAGCATAGCGACGGTGCCAAGGATGAGCCCTAAGGCAAAGGGCAGGGTCAGCCCCAGAAACACAATGCTGATGACGTAGGCAACTGCATCCAGTATTGCTGCCCATTTTGCCATATGCAGCAAATCTTTTTTGAGAAGCTCTGCCTCCACCTGCTACACCTACTTTCTCATAACACATAGTATACCATAAATCTTTCTGGAATGGAATAGTTTCACGAAAAATTTATGCAAATTTTCACATTTCCGCCCGCAAATCATCGGAAAGCGCTTATGCTTCTTGCATTTTGGGCAAAAGCATGATATAATACAGAGAGATTTCGGTTATGCTTCCGGGCAGATCATGACGGTTGGCGGCTTATGTTTCTTTTTTCGGCTTCGGGTGATGAGATACAGGATGCCCAAAGCAGCAGGGATCGCTGTAAGCAAGCCGCCGATGCGCAGCAGATCGTCTGTGGTTTCAAAATCCACGATACGGTTTTGCGGATCGTTGCTGTCATAGTACATGGTCAGGATTGCCCCGACCTGCAAGTCGCTTTGGAACAGGGTGGTACAGGTTGCTCCGAGTTTTTCCTTTGCTTTGGCGTCGATGGGCTCCAGCGTGATAATATCCCGCGAGGCGTTGAACTCGGTGGGCGTAATGCTTGTGACGCATACGGGCACTGCCGCATAGGATCGTTTGGCATTTTGCAGCGTGCAGTATTCCCACAGCCCCAGCAAAAGCACCAGAATGCCGTAAAACATCACGCCAATGAGTATGATGACATACACAATGCTGATGATCTTACGATAAAGCGGTACGGATGGCGTTCGGTTGCTGTTCATGCCGATTCCCCCAAAAAATGATTGATTTTGCAATTTCCATGTAGTGATTATACCATATTTTTTGCCATCTTGCAAGTAGCACTGGAACAGAAAGGAAGATGAAAAATGGCGTTTCAACCCTTGATCAATTACGCACTGCACCAAAAGCTGCTTGCCCCGGAGGATGCCGTGTATTGCGAGAATCTGTTGGCGGCGCTGTATCATTTTGACGCGCCCGGGGCTTTGTGCGAGGCATTGCCTGCCGTGACAGAGGGCGCGGCGTTTGGGGCACTGCTGGATGCATATATCGACCTTGCACTGCAAAGGGGCATAATGCCGGAAGATACGGTGACACAGCGTGATTTGTTTGCGGCAAAGCTGATGGGTATGCTCACGCCGCCGCCTTCCCAGATCAACCGCTGCTTTGCGACACTGTATCGGGAATCTCCAAAGGCTGCCACAGATTGGTTTTACAGCATCTGCTGTGCAAACGGATATATTCAGCAGGAGCGCATTGCCAAAAATGTGCAGTGGGATACGCCCACGGAATACGGTGATCTGCATATCACCATCAATCTTTCCAAGCCCGAAAAAGACCCCAAGGCGATCGCTGCCGCGGCTGCTGCACAACCGGTAGGTTACCCTTCCTGCCAGCTCTGCGTGGAAAATGTCGGGTATGCAGGCAGATTGGACCACCCTGCGCGGCAGAATCTGCGCATTGTACCGTACACATCGGCGGGGGAGCAATGGGGGCTGCAGTATTCGCCCTATGCGTATTATCCGCAGCACTGCATTGCGCTGAACAGTTTGCACACCCCTATGAAGATTGACCGCAAATGCTTTACACAGCTTCTGGATTTTGTGGGGAAGTTCCCCCATTATTTCATCGGCTCCAATGCAGATCTGCCGATTGTTGGCGGTTCGATTTTAAGCCACGCACATTTTCAGGGTGGCCTGGATTGCTTCCCCATGACCGCTGCGCCCATTGTGCAGACGGTACAGATTGCCGGTTTTGCGGATATTCGCTGCGGCATTGTGGATTGGCCCATGTCGGTGCTGCGCATTTCGGGAGAAGATCCAGAGCGACTGGCAGCACTTGCCGATGTGATTTTGCAGGCATGGCGTGGCTACACCGATGCTGATATGCATCTCTTTGCCGAAACCGACGGTGTGCCCCATCACACCATTACACCCATTGCCCGCCGCAGGGGAACAGCCTATGAAATGGATCTGGTGCTGCGGGATAATCATACCACGGCAGAGCATCCGATGGGCGTGTATCATCCCCATGCGCAACTGCATCACATCAAGAAAGAGAATATCGGTCTGATTGAGGTCATGGGTCTGGCGGTGCTGCCGGCGCGGCTGAAAACCGAACTGGAGCAGCTCAAGCACTTGCTGCAAACCGGCGGCGATTTGCGCGCGGACGAAGCCACGGCAAAGCACGCCGACTGGGTGGAACAGTGGCTGCCGCACTATCCCGCAATTCCCGATTATGATGCCGTTTTGCGCAATGAGGTCGGCAAAGTATTTTTGCAGGTGCTGACCCATTGTGGCGTATATCCGCGCACAGAGCAGGGCTTACGCGGTTTTCTGCGATTTATTGCATCTGTAAAATAAAGGCAGTGCCGTGCACATCTGTCAGGCGGTCTGTGTGCGATGTTGCTGAATGTATTCGTTGAAAAGAGGAGGGCTATTTTATGCAAACCAAGCAATTCCGTATTGCATCCGCACTGACGGCAACCGCCGTTGCCGTCGCAGCCATGCCTGTGGTACAGGCATCGGCAATGGCAGCCCCGTCGCCCATTATCAACCGCAACGGCGCGGTGTATTCCGATCAGCAATCCACTGCTTATGCTGCCTGCAATGACATCTACTATGACGCATGGCGAGGCAATGAGGGCAGCTATCTGGCATTT
>JAEDLR010000073.1 GCA_016295145.1 Oscillospiraceae bacterium | reverse complement strand
TGCTACCACTGATGCACCCGCAAACACCGATACTCCCGCAGCTACTACTACTGCTTCCGGCTCCAACACCGGTGATGCAGGTATCGCTCTGGCAGTAGCAGGCCTTGCAGTTGCAGGTGCAGCTGCATATGTTGCTCGCAAGAAGGACTAATTTCGGTCGCTTGCAATTGTGTTGACAAGATATGCCCTCTCGCTTGTAGAGGGCATTCTTTTTGAAACAACAAGGAGGATAATTCAATGAAAATGAAGAAAACACTGGCATTGCTTTCCGCGCTGACCCTGATGTGCGGATTCACTGCTTGCGGCGATGAAGGCGACAAAGAAAGCTCCGCTACGACCACTTCGTCAACCACTACCACCACTTCCACCACATCTACTACCACCACTACTACAACTACCACTGCGCCTGTAAAGCTTGAAGTTGACCCCAATGCCATCACGTTTGACACCGCGTCTTTCTATACCGGTCACTGCATGGCAGAGAGCAATTACACCAATGATGAGGCTGAGTGCGATCTTTCCATTGCGGAGATTAACGGCGATAAGAAGCTGCGCGTGCAGGTTCTTAGCAAGAAAGAGGATGGCTCCTATAAGGTTCCGAAGATCGTGTTTAACCTTGCTGAGCTGATTGGCGCAGAGAACACCGGTAAGATCGGTCAGATCTCCGTTGACTTTACCTGTAAGGCAGAGGGCGTATGGGTCAATGATGATGGCACTGAGTCAAAGGTTGTGGGTAACTTCCTGGGCGCGATTGCAGGTAATATTGCGGAAGAAAAGGGCGTTGATGCAGACGGCATCACCACCCAGAATACCTGGGCCACTCACTATGAGTTCAGCCTCAAAGATTGGGAGAACGAGGAGCAGACTTGGCGCGTGGATGCCAAGGTTCCTGCCCTGTTGGCTGTAAACGGCTATGCGGATAATTATGAGGGTGCTACTCTGGTTATCATGCGTTGGGGCCAGCTGAATCAGGTTGACTTCTATATTGATAACATCACCATTTATGATAAGGATGGCAAGTCCATGCCGATCATTTATGATGGGGCTGCAAATCCCGCAGGCGAGGGTACTCCTGCCGAGACCACCGTTGCTGCAGAGTAATCAAAAAAGCATATACAATTGTCTCCGTTCTGTTTGTTATCCTTAACGGAGCAAGATCGTTCGTGTGTAACCCGAAAGGCGTCATTGCCTTTCGGGTTTATTTTTTTGCCCGAAAAAGAACAGCGCCCTTTTGATGCTTTGCAGCAAGCGGATAATCGGTGTTATGCAGATTTTAAATTTGGCAAACGATATACGCAGCCTGCGCAGAAAGATATAATCACAACGATTTTTATTGTGCAACATCTTCTGCAACTATGCGCTGCTACTTACTTTTTTATTCTTGAAATTTATTTTGAAATAGTGCTTGACAAAATCACGAAAAGGTGATATACTGTAATTAATAAAATGATAGATGAAAAATGAAGTACCGTCATGATGTGTTGATGGGGAATATTGTATCGCATTTTACCGCTGTATTAACCGGACGAGAATTTGTTTTTGTATAGAAATGAGGGGAGTCCAATGGGTTAAGATGCTTGCCCCACAGGTGTGGAAAGAATGTACGAATATACGGTAGTGATCAATACCCGGCAAAGCCGCTGCGCCTGCGGCGGCTTTGCCGGAATTCTATGGAGGTATGAGTATGAAACGTAAATACCTATTGCTCATTTGTACACTGCTGCTTTGTGGTTGCGAAGATAGTACTAACACCTCTGATGGCTCTGTGCAATATCAACGCGAAATGGTACCCAATGAGATCGTGTACTACACAGCCGATGAAGCCAAAGAGATCATTCAAAGTAACACACGCTTTTCGGTTGCTGAAGATTTTCAATGTTCAGCACCGAAAAGCATTTCTCATTTCAGCAGTTTTACAATAGGATATCACCCAAGGCAGGATAATGCTGGCTTTTATGAAGATTTTCGTACTATGTTTGCCTATTTGTTCCCTGATGAGACAATGTATGAAGATTGTCTTTTTTATTATGGAATGGATTCGAATCTCAGTGAGGGGAACAGGATTAAGACGGTCGCGGAGGAATATGACCGCATCATGAACGGTGAGGAACACGTGCTGTATTATTTCTACAGCCCCCATTTTGATCCAGATCAGACTTCAGAGGCAGAAAACAATATTTTTATGGAGTTTACAAGCCCTATCTGTAGTGACCTGTCGAATTTCAACAAGGGCGTTCTGGCAGAGTATTATTGCAAATCTAAGGGCAAAGAAAACGATTTCTTTCTTGAGACGTACAATCCCTATTATTTTGGTTCCAAGGTTTGCACGCTGCCGCCGGATTCTGAAGAAGCATATACGCTGCTTGACGGTGTCTCCATGTCGGTTGCGGACGCAGCAGCTTTCTTTGAAAACTATATTAACCATCTACCGCTGCCTGAGAAGCCATCACTAAATATCAAGGTGCTTTGGGTGGATGTATTGCAGTGCGACACTGATACATACTGTTATTACTTTAAAACCGCCAAAGCCATGGATGATATTCCTTTTGACTGGGACCCGGATACCTCATACCGCGGCGGGCTTGATTACACCTATGAGCTCAGTTCTGGTGCCATGGTAGTATCGGACGATGTGGAACAAGTGTACGGAGCACAGAGAACAGGGGTCGTCTATGATGAAGTCATGCACACGGAGGGAATCAATTTTGCAACCGCCATGCAGAAGATGGAGGAGAATCTTTCTGCAAAGGTTGACTTTGAGGTCTTAAGCGCAGATTTTGTTTACTGTTCCAAGGCGGTTGAGGATCCCAGCGTTCAGCCCGAGGATTATTTGCAGCCTACAACTGCAAGCTGGAGGGTGTCCCTTTATAATTCCAATGACGGCAGGATTTATATCTGCTATGTAGATGCGCTGGATGGCGGGAATTTCCACTATTATACGTGCAATGCAACCTCTGAATGAAAGCATGGGTCAAACCGTCCGGAAACTGACTGCCGATCAGTCCACTGATGATACTATTTGTAATGTGTGGATGCTGTCAGCGGCGAAATAAGTGATCAAAAGTTGAATGTACAGGAGGTGTTCGCATTGCGCCTGATTCGTTATATTGGCGTGAATCTGCGACGAACGATGGGCAGAAATGTCTTTTGGTATTGCGTGCTGGCAGCCTGTGCCCTGTGCTTTACCGCAGTCGTCACCAGAGATCCCAAAAGTAATGAGGGCTTGATGGTTCTACAGGTGCTGTTCCGTCGTGAGCTGATCGAGCAGCAAACTGACCTGAACGCATGGAATGTGTTCTGTTCCGCATATGGTACATGGTTTGTCATGTTTGCCCCGATTCTCTCGGCGTTCCCCTTTGTGCCTGCGATTATCAATAACCGCATCACCCAAAGTGCCCGGTTTACCATCAGCCGCATCGGAAAAAGGCGGTATCTGCTAGGCAATATCTGCACCACATTCCTCAGTGGAGGAATGGCTGTTGTGTTGGGCTATGCGCTGTTCGGCATTGCCGTATGGCTGTTGTTTCCGTCCGTTGGCGATTATTCGGAACAGATGGCTGCATCCGTTCTGGAGTCACTGACATGGGGCAAGCCCGCATGGTATGCCAATGCCCTATTCAAGCAGCAGTACTACCTGCCCATTCTATTGCAGCTAGGGCAAATGTTTTTATACGGCGGCTGCGGCTCACTGCTTGCGTTGGTATTTGCCTCCTTTGTGAAGAATCCTTACATCGTGCTGTGTATGCCCTTTTTCTTGACCTATGGCTGGATGCAGATCAATACACGGCTTACCATGATGGCATATGCGGATGTTGAACACATGAACCCATACCTCACCAGATTTACAAGCCTGACCAACCCTTGTGCATTAGCCATGCTGCTGGGCTACGATACCGATTTACCCCGCGTGTTGTGTATCCATCTGGGGTTTTCTCTGCTGCTGTGCGCTGCCTATTATCTGATTTCGAACAGGAGGGTGGATTGCGGTGAATGATCGTTTTTTAACAAAAAGCCTGCGTATCGCCAAAACCGAGTACATCAAATGGCTGCGCAACCCCCGAATGCTCATCGGCGGCATTCTGGTGATCGTGATCTACACGCTGGCGGTGGTGCCTCTCTTGGAACGGGCGCAGAAAATGGGTATCCCCATGAATATTTTTGAGCCGATCATTGCGGTGGGCAATTCGGGATTGCTGGTATTGCTGCTGCCCTCTGTGTTTCTGATTCTCCAAAGCGATTATCCTGTGATAGAGCCCAATTCTCTCATGTACCTTTCTCGCACAGGTAAGCGAGCGTGGCTGATGGGTCAGATTCTGTTCTCGCTGATGAGCATTGTGACCTATCTGGGCGTAATCTTCGTTGCCGTGGGGATTTGTTCTGCAAGCGGATCCTATCTTGGCTTGGAGTGGAGCGAATCCACCCGATTTTACGCTGCAACATTTCCCGATGATGCAGACGGCTTTGCTGCATCCCTGCTGCCTCCCAATCTCTATAACCAGATCTCTTTGGGCATGACGCTGGTGTATACCTTCTCACTGCTGGTGCTGTATTTCTTCCTGCTGACATTGGTTTTGTTGGCTTTTTCCCTGATAAAAAAACGCAATTTGGGTCTGTTTTGTACTTATGCCATTATCATGGCAGGCGTTGTCACCTGTGTGGTAAAGGCAGACGCTATGTGGGCATTCCCCATGGCAAATACCATCATCTGGCTGCATTATACGGAGATTCTCAGCACGCCCATCTATCCCATCGGCAACTCCTATTTGTACTTCGGCTGCGGTATCGGGGTGCTGCTGATCCTTTGTGCCGTGTTGATCCGGCGGGCAGAATTTGAATCCACGGAGGTGTTACAATGATCGAGATCAAAAACCTGTCTCTGACCATCAAAAAAACGGAGATCCTAAAGCATATCAATATCACATTTGAAAAAGGCAAAATTCACGGACTGATCGGTAGAAACGGCAGCGGCAAAACCATGCTGATGAAATGCATCTGCGGATTTGTGCGCCCTACAGAGGGAACGGTTCATGTGAATGGCAAACAAATCGGCAAGGATTGTGATTTCCCCGATTCTGTGGGTATTATCATTGAAACGCCCGGGTTTATTCCCTATTATTCGGGATATAAGAACCTGAAGCTGCTAGCCGATCTGAACAAGAAAATCGACGGCGCAAAAATCAAGGAAACCATGAAGCAGGTGGGACTTGACCCCGATCTGAAACGCCATGTGCGGAAGTATTCTTTGGGTATGCGGCAGCGTCTGGGATTGGCGCAAGCGATTATGGAAAATCCCGACTTGCTGATTCTGGACGAGCCCATGAACGGTCTGGACAAAGAAGGTGTTGCAGATATGCGTGAGTATCTGCTGCAGTTGAAAGAGCAGGGGAAAACCATTCTCCTTGCCTCTCACAGCGCGGAGGATATCTCGGTGCTCTGTGATACCGTCTGCGAGATGGATAAGGGCGTGCTGACATTATTGGAATAAATGCTGTTTATGGCCTTTTTCTGTCATACCATACCTTCTTTCTTTTCATGTTTTCGTATTCGCATAGCACCAGTGCTTGTTTCCTAACAATGCACAGTGACTGATGCATCCAAAAGCTTCCCAGTGTATGGGGAGCTTTTTCTGTGTAACAGTAGCGCAACGGTATGCATACGCATTGCGCAATTTTAAATGGCTCTTGACTATTTAAAATAAATGTGATAAACTATAATTCACTTCAAAATGTTAGAGAACAGGAGGATATTCTATGGAACCCATCAAAATCAGAGGTCTGAAACAGAATAATCTGAAAAACATTTCCCTTGATATCCCGAAGAACAAAATTGTTGTTTTTACGGGAGTTTCTGGCTCGGGAAAGTCCAGCATCGTCTTTGATACCGTTGCGGCGGAAAGCCAGCGGCAGATGAATGAAACCTATAGTGCCTGGATCAGAGGGAGACTTCCGAAATATGAAAAACCCAGTGTGGAATTCATTGACAATCTCACCCCTTCGGTGATTATCGACCAGAGCCGTCTTGGCGGAAATGCACGTTCAACTGTCGGCACCATCAGTGATATGTATTCCCTCCTGCGCCTGCTGTTTTCAAGAATTGGTACGCCAACCGTAGGTCCCTCCTCCTATTTTTCCTTCAATAACCCCAATGGTATGTGCCCCACCTGTGCAGGTATCGGAAAGATTATGGATTTTGATATGGATAATCTGATCGACCCGGAAAAAACCTACGATCAGGGCTGCTTTAATCTGCCTGCCTTCGGCACGGGCAATTATTACTGGAAGGTTTACCGTCACCCCGAATACTTCAGGACAGATGTACCCTGGAAGGATTTGTCTGAAGAAGAACAGAACATTCTATTATACGGAAGCCGCACAAAGGGCGGTGAAAGGCTTGACAAGAAACTGGAGGGCGTTTACAACCAGTTCAGGCGGCTCGTTCTGATGAAAGGCGCAGAGGAACAGACCGACAATACCCTGAAACGAATCGCAAGATTTCTCTATGAATGTGAATGCCCCGATTGTAAAGGCAAGCGACTAAATCAGACTGCTCTTTCCTGTAAAATCAACGGATACAATATCAATGATATGTGCGAAATGGAGTTTTCCCAGCTGCGGGAGGAGCTTGACAAGATTCACGATGAAAGGGCAACAACGATCGTTGAACAGCTGAAAGCCTCCTTGGACCGTATGATAGATATCGGGCTTCCCTATCTTTTTATGAACAGAGAGAGTTCCACCCTTTCGGGAGGAGAGGCGCAGCGGCTGAAACTGGTACGCTATATGGGCAGTTCCCTTTGCGGAATGATTTATATTTTTGATGAGCCCAGCACGGGAATGCATCCGAGGGATGTGCACAGAATGACCAGACTGCTGAAAAGTCTCCGTGATAAGGGAAACACCGTTCTGGTGGTTGAGCACGATAAGGATATTATCAGTATCGCTGACGAGGTCATTGATATCGGGCCACAGGCAGGTAAAAACGGCGGTGAGGTGCTGTTCCAAGGCAGCTATGAAGGGCTCCTCAAAAGCGGAACCAAGACGGGAAATGCGCTGTCCTCGGTAATCAAGGTCAAGGAAAATCCTCGTAAGCCCAAAGGATTTCTGCCCATACGAGGGGCAAACCTTCATAATCTCAAAAACGTCGATGTGGACATTCCGCTCGGCATGATGACGGTCGTTACGGGCGTTGCAGGCAGCGGGAAATCAACCCTGATCAGAGAGGTTTTTGCAAAACAGTATGAAGAGCAGGTGATTCTGATCGACCAGAGCGCGGTAACTGCAACGGGACGTTCAACGGTGTGCACTTTCTTAGGATTCTTTGACGAAATCAGAAAGGTTTTCGCTGCTGCAAACAATGCTGATACAGGTCTTTTCACTTTTAACGGAAAGGGTGCTTGCCCGTACTGTAAGGGGCGGGGTGTGATTACTACCGAGCTTGTGTTTATGGAGCCTGTTACCACAGTCTGTGAGCATTGTAACGGCACACGCTACAGCGAGGAAGCACTTACATATACCCTAAACGGAAAAACCATCGTTGATGTGCTGAAGCTGAGCGTCGAGGACGCAGTGCCCTTCTTTCAGGATAACAGGAAGATTTCTGCAATGCTAGGTGCGCTTATGGAAGTTGGATTGTCCTATATCTCCTTGGGGCAGCCCCTTTCGACCTTTTCCGGTGGCGAGCGGCAGAGAGTCAAGCTTGCACAGAACATCAAGAAAAAGGGGAATATCTATATATTGGACGAGCCTACAACGGGGCTGCACGCCGCAGATATCGAAAAGGTCGTCAGTATTCTTGAAGCCTTGGTTGACCGGGGAAATACGGTGATTGTCATCGAGCATAACACCGATGTTATGAAGCTTGCTGACTACATTATCGACATAGGCCCTGACGGCGGAACAAAGGGCGGAGAAGTCGTATTTACGGGAACACCAAAGCAAATGCTGGAAAGCGGTCAAACGATCACGGCAAAATACCTTCGAAAGTAACCCTGCGGACAGCCGGCGGATCCCGGAAGCCACTGTGTTTTCTTCCCCTGTTCATATATATTTTACATGAACAATCATACACTGCGTTTTCAAAACATTGACATTTTGATAGAAAAGTGATATAATACAAAAAAGGGGAGCGAAACTCGTCGAAAATAAGCTAATTTGGAAAGGAAGATGAACGGGTAATTTGTTATGAGTGATCTACATAAGGAAAAAAACACCGTTGGAAACAGAGTATTGACAATCATTGGAATTGTTTTGTGCGTCATTCTGA
>JAEDLR010000072.1 GCA_016295145.1 Oscillospiraceae bacterium | reverse complement strand
AGGCTGAGATTGAGATCGTTGCATTTGATGTGGAAGATGTGATCACAACCAGCGATATCACACTTCCCGAACAGCCAATATTGTGATTTCATACCACAAAGGGCATTGCAACATTTGTGCAGTGCCCCTTTTTCATGCTCTTATGCAGTTACCGTTGCAGAGCTTCTTTCGGTGATATGTAGGGATAGATCATGCTAGGTGCATCATCCTCAATTTCTCAAAAAAACACATGACATTTCTCGCATTTTGTGGTATAATAGGTGAGAGGAGATCGACAAGAATCAGCCAGAATCCTTACACTTGGAGGGACAGGCGTGTGACGCTATTGCCCGTCATACATTGAGTTTGAAGTTATCATGAAAGGTACACGCGCATTTTTGGGGAGGAGGGGATGCGTGATTTCCTGATACGAACATTTCAGGAATTGCAGGGTTGGAATACAACTCTGGATAGTACGATATTATAATGTGGATAGGAGAATGAAAATGTACAAACCAAATGAAAATAGATATGAGAAAATGATCTATAATCGCTGCGGAAAAAGCGGTCTGAAGCTATCGGCGGTTTCACTGGGCTTCTGGCAGAATTTCGGAAGCCAGGGTTGCTTTGCCAATATGGAACAAATGGTTCACACCGCATTTGATCTGGGCATTACCCATTTTGACCTTGCAAATAACTATGGACACCCCTACAACGGCAGTGCCGAGGAGAATTTCGGCAGGATACTTTGCGGAATGAAGCAATATCGTGATGAGATGTGCATTTCCACAAAGGCGGGCTATGAAATGTGGGACGGTCCTTACGGCGACCGCAACGGTTCACGGAAATACCTTACAGCTTCTCTCGATCAGAGCCTGAAACGCATGGGCCTCGATTATGTTGATATTTTTTATCACCATGTATTTGACCCCAACACACCGTTGGAAGAAACGGCTCTGGCACTGGACAATGCCGTAAAGCAGGGCAAGGCATTATATGTAGGCATTTCCAACTATAACAAGCAGCAGACAGAGGAAATTATGAGGATATTCAAGGAGCTGCATACACCCTTTGTCGTCAATCAGCCTTCATATGCAATGCTGAATCGCTGGATTGAAGATGATGGGTTGGATCGGTTTGCTGCAGAAAACGGAATCGGGCTTGCAGTATTTTCTCCGCTTTATCAAGGTTTTCTTACAAATAAGTACCTGAAGGGAATTCCGGAAGATTCCAGAGTAGGCAAGGGATGGACATGGCTTGGCGACCAGCTTGACGAAAATATGCTTGCAAAGCTTAACAAGTTGAACGATCTTGCAGCAGAAAGAGGACAGACACTTTCACAGATGGCGCTGGCATGGGTGCTTCATAATAAAGCAGTTGCAACTGTTCTCATAGGCGCAAGCCGTCCGGCGCAGATTGTTGAGAATGTAAAATGCATCGAGCATATTGATTTTACGGATGATGAGCTTGCGGCAATAGAGGATATACTTGCTTTATAAAATGGAGATGATTATGAAAGCACGTCTTGCGGTCCATCTGTCACACAATGGATGTTATTGTCGTTGGCAGCCATGCTCGCTCCAATGCCGCTGCTCCTTCCAGCAGTTGCCGTTCGTTCAGGCCGGAGAATCCAGCTATAATAATGTTATCGGGCATATTTGATACAGGAAAAGCGTAGTATTCCGAAAGACCGTATACTTTTACCCCTTCTTTGGCGGCAGCGGAAAGAAGCGCATTCTGGTTCATGCCGTTTTCCACAGTCAATAGTAGGTGCATTCCGGCCTCACCCCCTGAGATGCGTACAATGGAATTGAGCCGGCTGTCAGTAATCGCCTTGCAAAGAATATCTCTGCGTTGACGATATATTTTTTTCATTCGGTTGATATGCCGGTCAAAATGACCGTTTTTCATGAATTGTGCAAGCGTCAGTTGCTCGATGACAGAAACTGTGCAAGAATAAAAGCCAAGCTGTGTAGAAAACTGATGGCACAGCGATTCTGGTAGCACCATATAGCTGATTCGCATAGATGGCGCAAGGCTTTTGGTAAAGGTGTTGATATAGATGACTTTTCCGTTTTTATCCATGCTTTGCAGTGTCGGAATCGGCCTTCCGGCATAGCGGAATTCGCTGTCGTAATCATCTTCAATGATATAGCGGTCTTCACGGGCATTTACCCAGCGCAGAAGTTCTTGTCGTCGACTGATCGGCATCACAATGCCAAGAGGAAAATGGTGGGAAGGTGTAATATGCAGCACATTGATGCCGAATCCTGCGATGGTTTCGGCACTTGCCCCTTTTTCGTCCATGGGAATGGGAAAAACTCTTGCAGTGTTGGCACTGAAAATCTGGTAGATTTTGTGGTAACCGGGATTCTCTACGCCATAAGCATAATTTCTGCCAAGCAACTGAATCATCAATCCTGTCAGGTATTCGGTACCTGCTCCGACAACAATTTGTTCCGGGGAAACTGTCATACCGCGGAATGCTTTGAGATAGGAGGCGATTTCGGTACGCAGAGCCATTGTTCCCTGTGGATGACAGGCGTTGAGTAAATCGTCGCTTTGTTCGCTGAGCACTGCGCGGGAGAGTTTTGCCCATGTGGAAAAAGGAAAATTGGAAATGTCAATGCGGTTTGTGTGGAAATCATATCGAATCAGTTCAGTTTCCGTTGTAATTTTGCCCTTTTCCTGCACGCAACTGACCTGATCAACAGCTAAGAGTTCCTCCACATAAAACCCGCTGCCCGGCCGAGAGGTGATATATCCTTCTGCAAGAAGCTGCGAATAGGCGGTTTCTACCGTTACTATGCTGATTTTCAGATGTGCGGATAGCGCACGCTTGGAGGGGAGTTTTTCTCCGCATGGCAGTGCTCCGGATTCGATTTCCTGTTTGATATGGTTGTAAAGCTGCATATACAGCGGTGTTTTGTTGTCTGTACGAAAAGAAACAGTAATCATACGCAAAACCGACCTTATGAATTATTGCAGAATTGATTATTGCGACAAACTCACTTCTGTGTTATGATTATAGCACACAATCTGTAAAATTGCAAGGAGGAAATGATGATGAAAACGGATCGTTACAAGCTTGGAAAAGAACTGGCACAGATGCTCAAAGGTGGTGTAATTATGGATGTTACCACACCGGAGCAGGCGAAAATTGCCGAAGCCGCAGGTGCTTGCGCTGTTATGGCGTTGGAGCGTATTCCTGCGGATATCCGCGCGGCAGGCGGTGTCTCCCGTATGAGTGACCCGAAAATGATCAGAGGCATACAGGAAGCAGTGTCTATTCCGGTTATGGCGAAGTGCAGAATCGGCCATTTTGCGGAGGCACAGATTCTGCAGGCCATTGAAATTGATTTCATTGACGAGAGTGAAGTGTTATCACCTGCAGATGATAAGCATCACATTAACAAGAGAAATTTCGATGTTCCCTTTGTATGCGGTGCAAAAGATCTAGGCGAAGCACTGCGCAGAATCAATGAGGGTGCTTCCATGATCCGTACCAAAGGTGAACCGGGAACAGGCGATATCGTGCAGGCTGTCCGTCATATGCGCATGATGACAAGTGCCATTCACAAGATTCATTCCATGTCGCCCGATGAGTTGTATCATGAGGCCAAAGTGCTGCAGGTACCCTATGAACTGGTGTTGTATGTGCATGAAAACGGAAGACTGCCTGTGGTAAATTTTGCAGCCGGCGGTGTGGCTACTCCTGCTGATGCTGCGTTGATGATGCAGCTTGGCGCAGAAGGCGTGTTTGTTGGCTCGGGTATTTTCAAATCCGGCAATCCTGAAAAGAGAGCCGCCGCCATTGTTAAGGCGGTCACCAACTTCAACGATGCGAATATGCTGGCAGCACTATCAGAAGATCTCGGAGAGGCGATGGTTGGCATCAACGAAGATGAAATCAGCTTGTTGATGGCAGAGAGAGGCAAATAATGAGGATCGGAGTGCTCGCCTTACAGGGCGCATTTATCGAACACGAGAAGAAACTGATCGAATGTGGCGCAGAGGCATTTGAAATCAGGCAATTGCGCGATCTGGAATGCAGCTTTGACGGATTGATTCTGCCTGGGGGCGAAAGCACCGTGATGGGCAAATTATTGCAGGAATTGAATCTCATGCAGCCGATCCGCGAGAGAATTCTTGGTGGAACGCCTGTGATGGGAACTTGTGCGGGGCTGATTTTGCTGGCAGAGCGTATTGCGGAAGATGATACGGTGCACATCGGCACAATGGGCATCACGGCAAAGCGCAATGCCTATGGTAGACAGCTTGGCAGTTTTCATACGACCGCCTCTTGTAAGGACATCGGAACGATCCCCATGACCTTTATCAGGGCACCCTATATCGAGCAGGTGTCCACAGCAGAGATTCTTGCACAGGTGGATGGAAAAGCCGTTGCGGCAAGGGAAAATCATCAGTTGGCACTGGCGTTTCATCCAGAGCTGGATGCTTCTCCTCTTGTGCATGCATATTTTCTGGATATGTGCAGATGAAATGCCTGTAAAACTTTGTGAAAATGCCTTGCAATTCTGATGGAAGTGTGGTATAATACAAGCATTGTCGAACAGATGGGAGCTTGTTTCACAGGCTGAAAGGGTTGTGTGACCTCAGACCGATCACCTGATGTGGATAATGCCAGGGTAGTGACGACTTTTAGGCGCAGAGGCTGAACAGTCGGCGCAATCATTACAATTACTTGTCAGGCATCATATGATTGCATCATTGGGAGCTATCGGAACCGGTAGCTCCTTTTTTGAATCCATCTGTTGAAGTGAGCTGAATGGAGGAATAAACAATGTACAAAACACAAATGGAAGCGGCAAGAAAAGGGATTATCACCAAGGAAATGGAAGCTGTTGCAAAGAAAGAGTATCGTACAGCAGAGGAAATTCGTGAACTGGTTGCAAAGGGCCAGGTGGCAATTTGTGCCAACCGGCTGCATAAATGCCTGGATCCAAACGGTGTTGGCTCAATGCTCCGCACGAAAATCAATGTGAATCTTGGTGTTTCCAGAGATTGCAAGGATTATGATATGGAAATGGAAAAGGTGATGGCTGCGGTGAATATGGGCGCAGAGGCCATCATGGATCTTTCTTCCCACGGCAATACACAGCCTTTCCGACAGAAACTTGCTGCACAGTGCCCTGCCATGATCGGTACCGTTCCGGTGTATGATAGCGTAATTCACTATCAGCGTGATCTTGCAACGCTGACAGCAAAGGATTTTATTGATGTGGTGCGCCTCCATGCAGAAGACGGTGTGGATTTTGTGACGCTCCATTGCGGCATCACCCGAAAGACCATTGAACAGATCCGGCAGCATAAGCGGAAGATGAATATTGTTTCCCGTGGCGGTTCTCTGGTTTTTGCATGGATGAGTATGACCGGCAATGAGAATCCTTTTTATGAGTATTTTGATGAGATTCTTGAAATCTGTCGCGAATATGATGTAACGATTTCACTGGGTGATGCTTGCCGCCCCGGCTGCCTTGCCGATGCCAGTGATGTCTGTCAGATTGAGGAACTGGTTCGTCTTGGCGAGTTGACAAAGCGCGCATGGGCAAAGGATGTGCAGGTGATGATTGAAGGTCCCGGTCATATGCCTCTGGATCAGATTGAAGCCAACATGAAAATTCAACAGACCGTTTGTATGGGGGCACCGTTCTATGTGCTCGGCCCCCTTGTGACAGATATTGCACCGGGTTATGATCATATCACTTCTGCAATTGGCGGCGCGGTTGCGGCTGCCGCAGGTGCTGCATTCCTTTGCTATGTGACACCTGCAGAACATCTTGCACTGCCCAATGTCGATGATGTCAAGCAGGGGATTATCGCCTCTAAAATTGCCGCACATGCTGCTGATATTGCAAAGCATATTCCCCACGCAAGAGATATTGACGATCAGATGGCAGATGCACGCAGAACCTTTGATTGGGACAAGCAGTGGGCGTGTTCGATTGATCCTGAAACTGCCAAGAGAATTCGTGACGAAAGAAAACCTGAAATAGAAGAAAGCTGCTCTATGTGCGGGAAATTCTGTGCGGTCAGAAGCATGAACAAGGCACTGGAAGGCGAATATATTGATATTCTGTGAGCAGATCATGCACCATCTCAAAAGGCATTTCTGATATCATGACCGGAAGTGCCATAGCCTTTCCAGATCATCCAGCCGAATCGAGTTTGCAATAGGGGACACTTTCCGCAAAGCCTTTGGGCAACTGAAAGCCATGCAGTTTTCATTGACTGCATGGCTTTTTGCACATATTGGTGATTCTGGCAGATCATCGACTGCAAAATCAATCAATTATACCATATCTTCTCCAGAAAGTAAAGAATGTCGCTGAATTCGTCCTATACAAATCTTGATTGACCCAACCGGTTACCGCCCATTCCAGGCAAACGATAAAAAGGGCTGAAGTCTTGTTTTCAGACTTCAGCCCTTTTTGCTTCAGGCAGAGATCAAGCCGCCTTGAATATGCCTCTCACGAAATTATAGATGTGAGCATGGATGGAGTTATCGCCGTGGTATCCTCCGTTGACATAATGCCAGATGTGAGGAACACCGTTATTAGCGAAGTTGTTATGATATGTTTCAGGATTGGAGTAAACTACCGTGTCGTTGCTGCCTGCTGTAATAAACAGGAGATGCGGTGCTTCTTCGTCACTGTTCCACTTGAAAGCACCTGTAACACCCGGAGCAGGACAGATAGCGCCAACATAGCCAAACAGATCCGGACGCTTCATTCCGATCAGGAGGGATTCTCTTCCGCCCATTGAGAAACCAGTGATCGCTGTATTATCTCTGCCTGTCTTGACGCTGTATGTCTTTTCGATATGCGGCATCAGGTCAACCGTCAGGTCGTTGATAAAATTGTCATAAGCAGCATTGTTTGCGTCATCCATCGCTGTACAGCTATCCTGGGTAGCACTGGAATAAATATAAGGGAATACGACGATCATATCTTCCGCTTCGCCTGCTGCAATCGCGTTTCCGATAATCTGTCTTGTGTACATTGTGCCGTTACCGGTCAGAATCATTCTGTCCTGATTTTCCCAGTAGCCATGCATACAGTAAAGAACAGGATACTGCTTATCAGTTGAATAACCAGCAGGGAGAAGAATGTTATAAGGCTTGTTGCGATTACAGGTTGTGGAGTAGTAACTACCGGACTGTATCGTGCCGTACTGAACGCCATTCTGTTCATTATGCGAAGAATCTGGTTCTTTTTCGACAACCATTTGAGCAACCATGTTGGTGTATTCTTCCATTGTGTAACTTGGAGTTTCAGGTGTCTGATCTGTAAAATCGTCCGTCTCTTTCACAAGGAATGCTCTTAGTTCCTCAATATCATCCTGGAGGAATTCTGTACTCCTGTTTACATCAGCTGCCTTTGCAGAATACGGATTCTCAAATGCACCCGACATCATTCCACGCTTCGCAAGTGTCAGGTCAATTGCATCAATCACTCCGTCCAGATTCACATCTCCGTAGATGAGCGTTTCGGGAACTACAATACCCGCAGGGCCGTCAATTTTTGTTCCTGCAACTGCACCGATGGCCTCGTCAATATAGAAATTGTCTGTTCCATTTGCAGTTTCAACATAAATGATAAAATCTTTTCCGTCTTCCGGCAGCTTGAAATTGGTGTTTGCAAGCTGAACATAGTTGCCCTTTGTCGCAGAGCCGGAAGCGATTCTGCCGTATTTGGTTTCTCCTGTGGGGTCTGTATACTGAATGGAAAAGAGAAACTCATTACTGAGCGCAGTTCCATCAAGGTATTCTACGCAAACGCTAAAACTGTACTCCTGGCCTGCCTGGAATACGGAACCCAATGCTTTATGAGTACCGTTCCATGAACCGGTTCTGTTCTGGACAAGCAGAGCCTCACTATCTTTATAAGGAGATCTGCCACTCAGGGTTACGTCAGATGCGCCGTGTCCTTCCCAGCTGAAGGTATTGCCCTCAAATGTGTCATGGAAATAGTAACCATTTTCATCTGGTTCAACGGGGGTGTCAGCCAGCGTAACAACAAAAGTAGAAACACTCTCTGCGGGGAGCTGTGCCCAGAAGCTGTTACCGGAATATTCCAGATTTTCGGTTTTTGCAATGTTTTCAGAGCTTGATGTTCTGTAGCGATCAATATCGGTAATCTGTGCATCATCACTTACAGAAAACTGCTGTGAATACCCCTCAGAACCTTTGTTGATTGCAACGATTGTCACCTGATTGTTGTTGCCCTTGTAAGCGGATACCAAAACATTGTCCGCAGGCTGTTCTGTTGCTTCAATACGAACATCACCAGGACGAACATATTTGGAATACTGTGCC
>JAEDLR010000013.1 GCA_016295145.1 Oscillospiraceae bacterium | reverse complement strand
CAGGGCAGTAATTCCTTGTACCCGATGGCGGCAGCGGCAGTAGCACGGCGACGGTGACTTTCATATTCCTCGCGCACTTCATCGGCAAGACCCGTCTCCAGCATATGGTCCACCCGGCGGTCAATGCGGTCATACAGCTTCTGGCGGTCAACAAACCCCACGCCGAACCATGTCACATTCCACGGCGGTGGCACGCTGCGGCTTTGTCTTGCAAATTCACTGAGCGTTGTGCCGGTCAGCTCATAAACTTCCAGCGCACGAATCACCCTGCGCAGATTATTCTCATGCAACTTCGCCGCAGATGCAGGATCACATTCCTGCAATCTTGCAAGCAAAGCGGCTGCGCCCTCGGTTTCCGCCTCGGCTGCCAGACGGTCACGCACCGCCTGCGAGGATGGCACATCGGGAAACTGAATATTCTCAAGCAGGCTGTCGATGTACAATCCTGTGCCCCCCACCACAATGGGCAGTTTGCCTCTTGCGTGAATATCGGCAATGACTGCACGGGCGTACGCTACATAATCGGCAACGGAACAGGGCGTTTCAGGGGAAAGTGTACTGATGAGATGATGAGGCACGCCCTGCATCTCATCGGGAGTGGGTTTTGCCGTGGCAATATCCAACCCCTTGTATATCTGCATAGAGTCGGCAGAAACCACTTCGCCGTTGTAATGCAGTGCAAGCTGCACGCCCAGATCTGTCTTACCCGATGCGGTGGCACCGACCACTGCCCATACGGACGGTTTTTGCGGCAAGGCGGTCACTCCCTTCTTAATTCTGTATGCGCTTGAATTGCTTTTCCAGTTGGTATTTTGAAAGAATGAACATCACGGGCCTGCCGTGGGGGCAGTGGCGGATCGCATCATCCTCCCATACACGCGAAGCAAGCACCTGCAATTCCTCGGTGGTACTGCGGTCGCCTGCGCGAATGGCTGCCTTGCAAGCAATCTGATGAAAATAATCATCCAGCAGATGCGCCTCAGGCTGCTGCATCTCCAGTGTACAATAATATGCAAGCTGCGGCAGCATTTCGTCAAAATCCAGGCCCTCGCAGCTCATTGGAATGCCGGTCAGCCGAACAATCGGCACATCATCAAAGGAGAAGGTGAACCCCACCTGAGCAAGGGTTTCTGCCTGCTCCTGCAATGCCGCACAGCGATCCATCGGCAGCAGAACCGATATCGGTTGCAGCAGGATCTGGCGATCCTTGCACTGTCTTGCCCGAAAACGCTCAAACAGAATGCGCTCATGCGCCGCGTGCTTATCCAGAATAACCATCTGTTCGCCAGCCTCCGCAAGCACATAATTGGAGAAGATCTCGCCCACCACACGAATGGCAGGCTGCTCCTTTTGCGGCAGGGGAGGCGGTGTTTCTTCTACGGAAGACGGCGTCTGTTCCTGCTGCTTTACCGCCGCCATTAAATGCGGGAATGCTTGTTCTTCCTGCTGTGTGGGTATGATTCTCGGCACAGGGAACGGTTGCGATACTGCTTCTGGCTGTGCAATGCTGTCTGCACTGTCTGCACGAGGCGAAATCGGCGCAGGAGATGTCTTTTGCGCCTCTGCCTCATGATCTTGCGCAGGTGGCTTGGGGCTTTCCCCGGGCTGTCCAACGGCTTCCGCAACAGAAGATACCGCTTGCACGACAATATCAGGCCGCTTGACCGGCGGTACGATTGCTGTATCTTTCGCGGCAGATTCCGTATCTGCACCCTGCGGATATACAGGCAACGGTGCGGAGGGCGTGTTGTTATCCTGCCCAGGCAGCGGCGCATACCAGTCGGTTTTGGGCTTTGCCGATGGAGCAACTGTCTGTGCAGGGCTTGCCTGCGCCAAACGGAAATCATACACCAGACCGTTTTGCGACAGCGCATTGAGTGCCGCAAAATACACTGCCGAAAACACACGCTTTTCATCGGAAAACCGTACCTCTGCCTTGGTGGGATGCATATTCACATCCACCGTACGCGGAGAAGTGGTGATCTGCAAAACGCAGGCAGGATATTTGCCCGTCATCACCAGATTACGGTATGCTTCCTCCAAAGCGGCAGTACAGGTCACAGAGCGTACAGCTCTGCCATTGACAAAGAAAAACTGAAATGAACGGTTCTGTTTGGCGTACAGGGGCTTTACGGTATATCCGCTGATAACGATGCCGTCGCCACCCTCGGTGGTCTCGGTATACTGAACGGGCAGCAGATCTCGGGCAAAATCCTTGCCAAAGATGGCATAAATTGCCGAATACAGCTTGCCATCGCCGGGGGTACAGAACTCGGTTTTGTTTTCGCGGATCAGGCGGAATGAGATTTCAGGGTGCGACATGGCGATCTTCTGGAACACCGTGGCACAGGCATTGCCCTCGGCGGCGTCCTTTTTGAGAAATCCTGCGCGCACGGGCACATTGTAGAACAAATCGCGCACGATGATGGTTGTACCCTCGGGGCAGCCAATCTGCTCGATCTCACGCTCCTCGCCACCGTCTACGGCGTAATGCACGCCGTAATCGGCGCCCTTTTGACGGGTCATCAGCTCGGTATGCGATACCGCACAGACAGACGCTAGTGCCTCCCCGCGAAAGCCCAGTGTAAAAATGCTCTCCAGATCGTCTTTTGCGTGAATTTTACTGGTGGCATGGCGCAAAAACGCCGTTTTCACCTGCTCGGGGGCAATGCCGCAGCCGTCATCTGTCACGCGCAGATACACCACACCGCCGCGTTTCAACTCCGCCGTAATGCGCGTCGCCCCTGCGTCAATGGCGTTTTCGGTCAGTTCCTTCAGCACCGATGCGGGCCGTTCAATGACTTCACCTGCCGCAATCAGCTCTGCGATCTCCTTGGGCAAAACCTGAATCTCTGCCATGGCTTACGGCATACTCCTTTCTATGTAGATTCATTGCAGCATCGCCGCAAGATCGTTCAGCAGTTCGCGGCATTCGGCATCGCTCAACTCTGCGATATTGGTTTTGCGCAGTTGCGAAATGACCTGTTCGTCCGTATCCGCAGCAAAGCTGATCTGCATCGCATCCTGCTTCTGCATCGCCCGATGTGCTTCTTTCTCGGCACGGCTTTGTGCTTCCAGTTCGGTCAGCAGCGTTTTCGCCCTTGCGGTAACCCTGGCAGGCAGACCTGCCAGTTTTGCCACCTCAATGCCGTAACTGTCATCTGCTGCGCCTTCCACAATCTTGCGCAGAAAACGAATGGTATCGCCGTGCTTTTTCACTGCAACGCTCAGATTGCGCACACCGTCGCACTGGCCCTCCAGCATGGTCAACTCATGATAATGAGTGGCAAACAGCGTTTTGCAGCCGATATTCTTTCCTGCGATGTACTCCGCCACCGCCCTTGCAATGCTGATGCCGTCAAAGGTAGAAGTACCTCTGCCCACCTCATCGAGAATCACCAGACTGTTTGCCGTGGCGTTCTTCAAAATGTTGGAGACCTCATGCATTTCGACCATAAAGGTACTCTCGCCTGCGGCAAGATCATCGGATGCGCCCACACGGGTAAAAATATGATCCACCACTGAGATCTTTGCATACGATGCCGGCACAAAGCTGCCCATCTGCGCCATCAGCACGATCAGTGCCGTTTGACGCATATAAGTGGATTTACCGCTCATATTCGGGCCGGTAATCATCGCCAGACGGTTGCTCTTACAATCAAGCAAAGTATCGTTGGGGACAAACACGGTATCCGTCAGCATCTGCTCCACTACCGGGTGGCGTCCGTCACGAATCTCAATTCTGCCGTCCACTGCGATCTCCGGTTTGCAGTATTCGTTCTGCATGGCAACCACCGCCAACGAGCAAAGCACATCCACCTGTGCCACCGCCGAAGCGGTCTGCTGTACGGGCACAAGCCGCTGTGCAATGAAATCACGCAGTTCGTTAAAAATCTGGTTCTCCAGTGCCAGTGCCTTATCCCTTGCGCCGATGATGGTATTCTCCGCCTGCTTCAATTCCGGCGTGACAAAGCGTTCGCAGTTGGCGAGGGTCTGCTTTCTCGTCCAGTGATCGGGCACCATATCATAGTACGAACGGCTCACCTCAAGATAGTAGCCGAACACGCGATGATAGCCCGTTTTCAGATTCTTGATGCCGGTGCGCTCACGCTCCTGCTGCTCGATGGCTTCAATCAGCTCGTTACCATGATTCATCCCATGGCGCAAACTGTCCAGCTCCTCATGGAATCCATCACGGATCACGCCGCCGTCTTTCAATACAAGCGGTGGTTCATCCACCAGTGCGCGCTCCACCAGATCAGCAATATCATCAAGGGGCGCAATTTCCTGCTCCAGGCGCATCAACAGTTTGCTCTGGGGCAGACCACGCAGCTGCTCCTTGATGTTCGGCAGTTGTTTTGCGGTGCACGCCAACGCCCTGATATCGCGGGGCGTGGCTTTCTGGAACATCACCCGGGACATCAGACGCTCCAGATCGAACACCTGCTCCATCAGGCCCTGCAATTCCATGGTGACGACACTGTTGCGGATGAGCTGCTCCACAGCCCCATGACGCTCGATGATACGGGCAGGGCTGGTCAAGGGCTGTTCAATCCAGTTGCGGAGCATTCTTCTGCCCATAGCGGTCTGGGTACGGTCAAGCACGCCCAACAGAGAGCCTTTTTTCTCATGGGAACGCAGAGTTTCTGTCAACTCCAGATTCCGTCTTGCAGAAGAATCCAACCCCATGACGCTTTCGGTCGCGTGTACGGTAATCGCTGTAAACCGGTTCACGATTGCCTTTTGCGTTTCCGCAATGTACTCAAACAGACCGCATACACAAGCGGTATCTACGCCGTTTTCGGAAAGCCCCAACTCCACAAACGATGCCGCAGCACATTGTTGCAGCACGGTCTCTCTCTGCAGCTCCGGGGAAAAGCAGCAGTTGTCGCGCAGCGTAACCAGACAATCGGCACGGGTACGCAGATAATCTGTCAGCGGCTTGCAATCCAGCAGATCCTCGGTCATCAGCACCTCGGAAGGATGATAGCGGTCAAGCAGACCGATCAGCGCATTGAAACGGTCTTTGCCCCCGGTAAAGTGCAGATTCACCGCACCGGTGGAGATATCCGCTGCACAGAATGCACAGCGTTCCCCATCGGCAAACACCGCCGCCAGATAATTGCAATCTGATTCATCCAGCATGGTAGATTCAATGATGGTGCCCGGCGTTACAATACGAATCACGCTGCGCTCAACCAGGCCCTTTGCGGTGGCGGGATCTTCCATCTGCTCACAGATTGCCACGCGGTAGCCCATGCCCACCAGCCGCTTCAGATACTGCTCCGCGCTGTGATACGGCACGCCGCACATTGGGGCACGGTTGGGCAAGCCACAATCTCTGCCCGTCAGAGTCAGCTCCAATAGCTTGGAAACCATCACGGCATCGTCAAAAAACATCTCATAAAAATCGCCCAGACGGAAAAACACAATGGCATCGCCCACCGCCTGCTTGACTTTGAAATACTGCTGCATCATCGGGGAAAGCTGCTGCTTTTCGGATTCCGTGATCTGCGGCATAGGATTGTCCTCGCTTTCGTACTTCCTGTATCAGAAATGAATTGAAAAATCAGTGGCAGCCGCCGCAAGCGGAACAGTTGCCGCTGCAAGCGCTCTGTGCATTGGGGTCGTAAGAATCGGGATCCTGACCTGCGGCACTCATGGCGATTACACGGTTGATGCTGTCCAGCAGCTGTTCAAATTCGGCTCTGACAGCCTGATAGGTCACCATGCTCGGATTCTGCATGATCTCGCCGTAGATCTCCTGCGCTTGCTTTTGCAGGGCTGCCATACGGTCGGTATCGGGCTGCTCCTTGCTATGCTCATTATCGAGATCAAGGCGCAGCAGATTGAACTTGCCGATCATATCCTGCAAAGTCTTGTCGTTATCGTTGGCATCGGCTGCCTTGCGAAACGCCAGATAACGGTCGTCCGTTTGCAGAGCCTTGCCCAGTGCTTTTGCCATTTCAATCAGATTTGCATTTGCCATAAAAAATCCATCCTTTCAGTTTGTGCCTGTGCCGCAGAGATATTCTGCCCTGTAAAATCATGCAGGCAACGATAAAAATCCAGTTTAAAATATACCATATTTTCATGTTTTTGTCAAGGCAGAGGCCGCTGCAAAATCATGGAATACAGGCGGCATATTTTAATGTGTTACAAAGACAAACCGCGTTTTTGTCGCAATTTTGTGAATATCGGTTCTTGCAATCAATGGCACAATATGATATAATATAAGATAATCCTGTACTGGAGAAAGGATTTTTACCGTTATGAGACTCCCTCTGAAACGAATCGTGGTGGTCACAGGTCACTACGGTTCGGGAAAAACAAACTTCACCGCCGCCCTTGCCTTGCAGCTTGCCGCTGAGGGAAAAAAGGTCACTGTGGTGGATTTTGACCTTGTCAACCCGTACTTCCGCACTGCAGATTTTGCCAATGCGTTTGCGCAAAAGGGCATCACACTGCGCGCCCCCGATTTCGCCAACACCAATGTGGATATTCCCAGCATTCAGTTTGACCTGGGCGGGCTTGCTGCCGCAGGAGAAACGCTGCTGATTGATGTGGGCGGCGATGACGACGGCGCTGTGGCACTGGGCAGATACGCGCATATGCTCAACAGTTATGCCGAAACAGGCGAGTTGGATATGATCGCCGTGGTATCCTTCCGCAGATATCTGACACGCACCGCAGAGGAAGCACAGGCCTATCTGCAAAGCATTGAACAGGTTAGTCGGATGCGGCTTTCGGGCATCGTCAACAACACCAACCTCGGCGTTGAAACGACAACGGCGATCGTCGAAGAAAGCGTTGCCGAAGCAAAAAAGCTCTCTGCACTGACAGGGCTGCCCCTGATCTGTACCGTTGCCCCTGATACCATTAAGGCTCCACAGACAGGTGACTGTCCTCTAGTAACCATCCCTATGATGGTGAAGCTGCCGTGGTGATATGACACCGCAGTGCAGCATTTCTTGTAGAATCCGGAATGGTGCAGCAAATGCAGCAGTTCCGCAACTCTAAAAAATCTTGAAAAGAAAGGAATGGATCTTCTATGGCTAAAATGTCTGTCATTTTTGACCGTTGCAAAGGCTGTGAGTTGTGTACAACCGCCTGTCCAAAGCATATTGTCGCATTGCAGCATGAAAAGCGTAACAAGGAGGGTGTTTTCACCGCAGTTTGTACTGATGAATCCGCCTGCATCGGCTGCGCTATGTGCGCAATGATCTGTCCCGATTGTGCCATCGTGATCGAAAAATAATACGGAAAGGAAGATTTTCATTGGAAAAAGTTTTGATGAAAGGTAACGAAGCTTTGGCAGAAGCCGCCATCCGTGCAGGCTGTAAGTGCTTCTTCGGTTACCCCATTACCCCCCAGACAGAGCTGTCTGAATATCTCTCTAAGCAGATGCCCAAGCGCGGCGGCGTATTCCTGCAGGCTGAGTCCGAGGTTGCTGCCATCAACATGGTGCTGGGTGCTGCTGCAACCGGTACTCGTGTGATGACCTCCTCCTCCTCGCCCGGCGTTTCGCTGAAGTCTGAAGGTATCTCCTACATTGCAGGCTCTGATGTGCCTGCCCTCATCATCAACGTCCAGCGTGGCGGTCCCGGTCTGGGCGGCATTCAGCCCTCGCAGGCTGACTACTGGCAGGCAACCAAAGGTCTGGGCCACGGCGATTTCCGTCTGATCGTGCTGGCTCCTTCCTCCGTGCAGGAAGTCGTAGATCTGGTCGGCAAGGCATTTGATCTGGGTGATAAGTACCGTATGCCTGTTATGCTGCTCTCCGATGGCCTGTTGGGTCAGATGATGGAGCCTGTTTCTTTCCCTGAAGCTACCGAAACCGCACAGATCGACAAATCCGACTGGGCTGCTGACGGCACAAAGATGGCCCGTGAACATCATATCGTCAACTCTCTGTACATCGAAGCAACCGACCTGGAAGAAATCGTAAAAGCGCGTTATCAGCGTTATGCGGTCATCGAAGAGAACGAATCCGATGCAGAAAGCTACCTGACCGATGATGCGGATGTCGTGGTTGTGGCATACGGCGCAACTTCCCGTGTGGTAAAATCTGCTGTAAACAAGGCAAGAGCTGCCGGTATCAAGGCAGGTATGCTGCGCCCGATCACCCTGTGGCCGTTCCCGAAGAAGCAGCTTTGCGCCGCCTGCGAGAACGCAAAGGCTGTGCTGACGGTTGAAATGAGCATGGGTCAGATGGTCGATGATGTCAAGCTGGCTCTGGAATGCAAAAAGCCTGTTTCCTTCTTCGGCAGAACCGGCGGCGTAATTCCTACCCCCGCTGAAGTCTATGCAGAGATTGTGAAACTGAACGGAGGTGCGCAGTAATGGCTGTTGTTTTTGAAAGACCCCACGCTCTGTGCGATGTTCGTCTGCACTACTGTGCAGGCTGTACCCACGGTATTATCCACCGTCTGGTCTGTGAAGTCATTGATGAGATGGGCATTGAGGGCGAAACCGTTGGCGTTTGCCCCGTAGGCTGCTCCGTGTTTGCCTACAACTACTTCAATTGTGATATGATCGAAGCACCCCACGGCCGTGCGTCGGCTGTTGCGACTGGTGTCAAGCGTGCTCGCCCCGATCTGAATGTCTTTACCTATCAGGGCGATGGCGACCTTGCCGCCATCGGTACCGCCGAGACTGTTCACGCCGCAACCCGTGGCGAGAATATCGTTGTGATCTTCGTCAACAATACCACCTACGGTATGACCGGCGGTCAGATGGCCCCCACCACACTGCCCGGTCAGGTTACTACCACCACCCCCTACGGCAGAGATCCCAAAGCAAACGGCTACCCCGTCCGTGTATGTGAGATGCTCTCTACACTGACCGGTACTGCATATGCAGCCCGCACTGCTGTGGATACCGTCCCCCATATCCGCGAGACCAAAAAGGCAATCCGCAAGGCGTTTGAAAATCAGAAGGCAGGCAAGGGCTTCTCTATCGTGGAAGTGCTTTCCACCTGCCCCTCCAACTGGGGTCTGACGCCGAAGGAGTCCATCAAGCGTTTGCAGGATGAGTGCATCCCTTACTATCCGCTGGGTGTTTATAAGGATATTGATGCAGAAGGAGGCGAAACAAAATGACCTATGAGATTCTTTTGGCAGGCTTTGGCGGACAGGGCGTTTTGTTCGCCGGCAAGCTGCTGGCATACTGCGCACTGTTCGAGGGCAAGGAGATTAGCTGGCTGCCCAGCTACGGCCCCGAAATGCGCGGCGGTAAGTGCAACTGCTCCGTATGTATTTCCGATGAGCCCATTGGCTCGCCCAAGGTACTGGAGCCCGATCTGCTGATCGCCCTCAACGGTCCTTCTTTTGAGGCGTTTGTGCCCACCGTCAAGGCAGGCGGCAAGGTGTTCGCAGATAGCTCTCTCATCGACGGGACCTGCGACCGCACCGATATCGACTGCTACATGGTACCTGCTACCCAGATCGCCGATGATAACGGTCTTGCAAAAGGCTCAAACATCGTTCTGTTGGGCAAGCTGTTGGCAGAAACAGGCATTTTTTCTACCGAAACCGTTCGTAAGGCTCTGGAGAAGAACACGCCTGCATCCCGCGCACATACCATTGAAAACAACATGAAGGCCATCGCCCTTGGTATGGCATATCAGGGCTGAATACCGGCAACACAAAACCGAGTGGACGATATGTTCTCTCGGTTTTTGATTGCCTGAAACATTCTCTCCCAAAGTTTGTGAGGATTGCCCTGCTTTGAGCGTATACAAGAATGGAAACAAAGCATCCGATCCGCAACCAACAGCAAACTACAAAAGGAGGTACTCCCATGAAGCAAACTCGAATCCTTGCCCTGCTGACCGGTGCCGGCCTGTGCCTGAGCGGCGTTGCAACCGTTCACGCCGCCGAAGAAGCCCCAACAACCACCACTGCCGTGACAACGCCGCACACCGCGCTCGGCACACAGCACGATGAAACTGTCAGCAGCACATCGTATACCACAACCCCGGATTCTTTTTCTTCCGACTACACACAGCCCTCTACGACCACAACCACCCCAGATGTTACCACATCACCCTATTACCCGGAATACAATCCGTGGTATACCGACCCCGTAACAGGCAATACCTATTACAGGGGAACCAACGCTTACCTCGAAACCCGTCTGGAAATTGTAGAATACCCCCAAACAGAGTTTTTATGCGGCGAGCCACTGAATACCGATGGTCTGAAAGTATTTATGATTGAGCAGCGCAACTACAACCAAAAGGATTACGATGTATCCGCCGTGCTGAACCTTGAAACCGACTATGACCCCAACACCCCCGGCACCTACACCGTGTATGTTTCCACCGATTACAAAAGCGGCGAGGCAGGCACTGATGTGGTACTCTCCTATGAGGTGACCGTACTGGAATGCGTCTACACCGCCCCCACGGAAATAACATCCACCACGCCCGGCACTTCTGTGGATTTCACCGCCCGCAGGGGAGATATCAACCACGATGCATTTCTGAAAGTCAACGATGTGATCTTGCTCAGCCGCTATGTTGCAGAGGATCTTACGCTGAATGTCAACACGCTGCACCTTGAAAACGCCGATTTCAATGGAGATGGTGTGATCAATGCGGATGATTCCACTGCGCTGCTGTGTTATATTGCAGGGCTTGATTGAATCCCGATATGAAAAGGCTCCTGTCACCCACGACGGGAGCCTTTGCTGTATATCCGTGTGGCGATTTCAGTGCATCGCCCTTGACAAGTTCTGCTGAATTCTATATAATGAAAACAGTTTGCAACATTTTGCACATTCCAAAACCGCGAAAGGAAATGGATACAATGGAAATTGCAGCACTGATTTGCGCGATGATTTCAATGATTTGCAGCATACTGATTCTGTTGCAGGTCAGCAAGCGGCAGATCGGCGATGCCGCGCAAAAACAGCATGAAGCACAGCTACAGCAACAGCAACTTACCGCCATGGGCGACCGTATGGGTGACCGCATCGCATCGTTGGAGCATAGCCTTGCAAAACAGCAACAGCTGACGCACACTGCCATTCAAGGGCAGATGCAGCAGTTGGAAGAACGCTTCCGCACATTGCAAAACAGCAACGATACCCGCATGGAAACCCTGCGCAGAACCATGCAAAGCAGCATGGAACAGTTACAGACCGAAAACAACCGCCGTCTGGATCACATCAACAAGACGGTCAACGAACAGCTGCAGGAAACGCTCGCCAGCCGTATGAATGAATCCTTTCGTTTGGTCAGCGAGCGCCTGGAGCAGGTATACAAGGGTCTGGGTGAGATGCAAAGTATTGCGGCAGATGTCGGTGACCTGAAACATGTGCTGTCGAATGTGAAAACCAGAGGCATACTGGGTGAATTGCAGCTTGGCTCTATTCTGCGCGAGATCCTTGCACCCGAACAGTATGAATGTGAGATCGCTACCGTCCCTGGCAGCCGTGATCATGTGGAGTTTGCAGTACGCCTGCCCGGTACAGAGGGGGGAAAGCCTGTGTATCTGCCGATCGACTCCAAATTTCCCGGTGATACCTACGCGGCATTGCAGCAAGCATACGATTCAGGCGACAAGGCCAGAATCGATGAGGCAAAAAAGAATCTGGAACGGGTTTTGAAAAAATGTGCAAAGGATATCAGCGAAAAGTATATTCAGCCGCCGTACACCACGCAGTTTGCCGTACTGTTTCTTCCCTTTGAAGGGCTGTATGCAGAGGTTGTCAACAGCAATCTGCCGGAGCAGCTGCAGCGGCAGTATCATGTCAGTATCGCCGGGCCTTCCACCATGGCTGCAACACTCAATGCACTGCAAATGGGATTCCGCACACTGGCAATTCAACAACACAGCAATCAGGTGTGGCAGGTTTTAGGCGAGGTCAAGGCCGAGTTTGAAACCTTTGCTTCCGCTTTGGAAAAAACACAGGAGCAGCTCCGACGCGCAGAAAAGAATCTGGATGAGTTGGTAGGGGCGCGCACCCGTCAACTCACACGCAAGCTGCAGGGCGTGGAACGGTTGGACGCACCAACCACCGCGCTGTCAACCGCAGAATGAGATACAGATCACACAATCGCCCTCCCGACAGTCAATATCGGGAGGGCGATTATGATCGACAATATCTGCTGCATCAAGCCGCTTTACGGCGGTTGTCCTATCCGTGCGCCTATTTTGCGAATGCGCTCTCCAGCTCGAACCCATGATGCAATGGCCCGCTGCCCTTGCCCAGATCCAGCTTTGCGCTAAGAATATGCTCCAGATACGCCTTTGCCTGCTGTATCGCCTGCGGCAGCGCATACCCCTTTGCCAGATTCGCTGCAATGGCGCTGCTTAATGTACAGCCTGTACCATGTGTATTCGGATTCGCGATGCGTTTGCCGTACAGCCATTGAATGCCATTGTCGCAGCACAGTACATCGTTGGCGTCCTCCAGCAGATGCCCGCCCTTGACCAGCACTGCGCAACCAAATCTTTCGTGCAGACTGTTTGCGGCATACTCCATATCCGCTGCCGAGCAGATACGCCTGTCCATCAGCACCTCTGTTTCCGGCAAATTGGGCGTAATGACGGTTGCCATCGGGAAAAGATGCCGCTGCATACCGATTACCGCCCCATTGCTGCTCAGTGCTGCGCCGCTTGTAGCAACCATCACGGGATCCACAACAATATTTTGCAGCCGATACTTCCGCAGCTGTTGCCCGATGACCTCTGCCAATGCAGCATCGGGCACCATACCGATTTTGACAGCATCGGGCGGAATGTCCTCACATACCGCTGCAATCTGCTGCTGCAAAAATACAGGAGATACCTCCTGTACCGCTGCCACACCCTGTGTATTCTGTGCAGTGAGCGCGGTGATACAGCTCATACCGTATACACCGTTGGCAAGCATCGTTTTCAGATCTGCCTGTATGCCGGCACCGCCACTGCTGTCGCTGCCTGCAATGCTTAATACTGTATACATATTACCCATCCAATTGCATGAACGCATTCTTCAGTTCCGCAGCAGCCACCTGCGGATCATCGGCTTTCATAATTGCGGATACCGCACAGATACCGTCAATGCCGCTGCCTTTGAGCACTTGCAGATTGTTTTTCTGCAATCCCCCAATGGCATTGACCGGAATCGGCACTGCCTGCACAATGGCTTTGAGCGTATCCACTGAGGTGAGAACGGTTTTTACCTTGGTTGTGGTAGGATAGATCGCCCCCACCCCGAGATAATCCGCACCTGCTTGATATGCCTCCATTGCCTGTGGTACGGTTTTTGCCGTTGCCCCAATGATTTTTTCCTTGCCCATCAATCTGCGCGCAAGCTGTACAGGCATATCGCTCTGCCCCAGATGCACACCCTCCGCGTCCACAGCAAGCGCAACATCCACACGGTCGTCAATCAATAACGGGATTCCATAACGCCTTGTAATCTGATGCACCTGTTGGGCAAGGGCAAGATATTCTCTTGTGGTGCATTCCTTTTCCCGAAGCTGTAACAGCGTGACACCGCCCTTGCAGGCAGATTCCACACGCTGCAAAAAGGTTGATTCGTCCCAGCCGGTGCGGTCGGTAATAAAATACATGGTTGTATCCAGCTTCATGATGGTTTTCACCTCTCCTCACACATACAGATAATCGTTCAGCACAGGTTGCAGTCCCTCTGCCGAAAGGTCCGCGTACATTGCACCCAAACTGCGTCCATCGTCGATTTCAAACTGCGCATCGCCCTCTGCCGTTGCATCGGTTTTTCCCTCATACTTGCTCTCGTGATCTCCCACACCCGTGGAAACACCTGCCGAAACCTTCGTCGCTGCAATTTTGACAATGCCGTTGCGGAATCGCTCGCTCTCACGGGAAGATACGGTAATGCCCACAAACGGCAAAAAGAGCCGGTACGCACACAGCACCTGACAAAGCTGCTTTTCATGCACATCCAGCGGATGGATCTTTTCATTGTGAATGATGGGACGCAGCCGCGGACAGGAAAGGGAAATTTCTGCATGGGGAAACTTTTTTTGCAGCAAACAGGCGTGCAGTGCAGTGGCAAAGGCATCCTTGCGAAAATCCGAAAGTCCCAACAGCGCTGAGCAGGCAACACCGCGCATTCCTGCACGCAGCGCACGCTCCTGCGCATCGAAGCGGTAGGGGAAGACTCTTTTGTGACCCGCCAGATGCAGCTGCTCATAACGATCCGGGTCATAGGTTTCCTGAAACACCGTCACATAATCGACGCCGCATTGATGCAGATAACGGTAATCTTCGGTATTCATGGGATACACTTCAATGCCCACCATACGAAAATACTTTCTGGCAAGCTTACACGCCTCACCAATATACTGCAGATCGCTCTGCGCACGGCTTTCACCCGTAAGCAACAGGATTTCTTCCATGCCCGAGCGTGCAATCACTTCCATTTCCCGTTCGATCTGTTCGGCAGTCAGTCTTTGCCTGCGAATATCATTATAGCAATTGAAACCGCAATAGACGCAGTAATTCTCGCAATAATTGGCAATATACAGCGGCGTAAACAGATAAACCGTATTCCCGAAGTGTTTGGCGGTTTCCTGGCTTGCACGCTGTGCCATCTGTTCTGCAAAAGGCTCCGCAGCGGGCGAAAGCAGCGCTTTGAGATCCTCGACGGTACAGGTATCATGCTCCAACGCACGGCGGACATCTGCGGCAGTATACGCCTCCGGGTGATAGGCGCGCATTGCAGATAATACCTGCTGCTGCAAATCGGAATCCAACTGCTCCATATCCTCCGTATACGCCATATGATCGGTGCGGCTGCCGGGGTCTTGCTCCAAGCGATGCTTTTTTGCTCTTGCTTCGGGCGAGAGATGCGAATCATCCGTCAGAAAACGTTCCTCCATATCGCACACCTCAATCCCGCAAAAAGCCCGTCAATGGGTCGGAAGCAGCGGCACCGCGTACCAATACTCTGCCAAGTCCTGCAAGATAGGCTTCTCTGCCGGCAGCCACAGCCTTGCCAAATGCTGCAGCCATCAGGGGCAGATTGCCCGCCGTTGCCAATGCTGTATTCGCCATGACTGCCGCAGCACCCATTTCCATGGCTTCACAGGCTTGGGAGGGCTTGCCGATGCCTGCATCTACAATCACAGGCAAGTCAATTTCATCAATCAGAATCTGAATGAACGCTTTGGCGGCAAGCCCTTGGTTGGAGCCGATGGGCGCCCCCAAGGGCATGACTGCTGCTGCGCCTGCCTTCACAAGGTCACGGGCAGCATATAAATCGGGGAACATATACGGCAGCACCACAAAGCCTTCATCCGCAAGCATTTCGGTTGCACGAATAGTTTCACGGTTATCAGGCAGCAAGTATTTGCTGTCCTGCATGATTTCCACCTTGATGAAATCGCCGCACCCGAGCGCACGGGCAAGCTTTGCAATGCGCACAGCTTCTTCGGCATTGCGCGCACCCGAAGTATTCGGCAGCAGCGTGACCCCTTCAGGGATATGCGCAAGAATACTTTCCTCCTGGGCAGTATTAGCGCGCCGCACAGCCAACGTGATGATCTCTGCACCTGCATCCTGTACTGCCGCCGTAATCAGAGCAGGTGAGTATTTTCCCGATCCGAGAATAAATCGGGAGGAAAATGCCTTCCCGCCAAGCATCAGCATATCGTTATTCATGTTCATGTTTCCTTTCCGGTTCGTCAGTTTTTCCTGCCAGAACCTGTAATGTAATCAGTGCCTGCTGCGATGCACAAAGCATGACTCTGGGCGCATACAGTGTACCTTGCTGTACAACATCGCTTGTGCCGTCACCGCAAAGCCAGATGTGCTGGGTCAGCCTGCGGGTAACAATGGCATTGCCGTCACCAAGACCTGCCATACCCGAGGCGCAAATGAGATCACTTGCAGGCAGATCTGCTGCGACACAGTCCAGCAGCATAGCCTTCTGGTCAGCCCTATCAAAGCATTCACAGATGACATCTGCATCACCAAGCAATGCAGGAATATTCTCCCTGCACAGTGCTACACAATGCGTAACAACTTCACAATAAGGGGCGATTGCTTGCAGCGTTTCCCGTATGGCATCGGTTTTGTATTTGCCGATCTGTGCCACTGCGTATCCCTGCCTGTGCAGATTGGAAAGATCGACGGTATCATAATCCACAAGAATCAGCCGCCCGATGCCGCTTCTTGCCAATGCCTGCGCCACATGACTGCCCAATCCACCCAAACCGCATACTGCCACCGTTGCCTGCTGAAACCGCTGCGTAAGCCATACGCCCTGCCGCTGCTCCAAAGCCTCCAGCATTGCCTGCCTTGTCAGAATCCTGCTCTCCATCAGCCGCCACCCACAAAGCACACAATCTCCACGCGGTCGCCGTCGCAAAGCACTGTCATGGCGTACTGCGCTCTCGGCACAATTGCACCGTTGCACTCCACCGCCACACGCTCCGGTATATAACCGGCTGCGGCAAGATACGCCGCAACGGTCTGTCCGTCGGCATTTACCGCTTCACCATTGATGATTACCATTTTACACCTCCGTAACATACAAAAAAGGAAGCAACCGATTCCGATCGCTTCCTTCATGTGCAGATAGGCAATTTCCTGCACTGACCGCTCCTGCGTCCTTGCAGCACAGTCATCCCTCCGTTGGCATTATCCAAATCAGGTTATCGGTCGAGGGTCACACCCTCCTCTCAGCCTGTGATACAAACTCCCGTCTGTTCTATTGTAACTGTATTATAGCACATATCTGCTGAAAATGCAAGTGCTTTTTAATGTTTGATGATCCATGCAGCGGAAAAAGGCGCTGCGGTATACTGACCGCTTGCTTCTACGGGGGTATCGGTGATGCACTCCACCCAGCCGTCACCGCTGATGGGCAGCGGCAGCGTTTCGGCGGTTTCATCCAGATTCAGCACACAGTAGAGCGCAGCATCGCCTTCGCCGCGGCGGAACACCAGTTGCTTGTTTCGCACCTGTACCGTAACATATCCGCCGTTATGCAGTGCCGGAATCTTCTCATAGAGTGCGCCCAACCTGCAAAGATAATCATACAGCCCGCAGGGCTTTGCCGTCAGCTCGTTGATATCCAATGCAGGGCGCAGGTTCCAGTCGGTATCCTTGCGTTTTTCGGCTTGCAGTGCAAACTCGCTGCCGTAGTACAGCGAGGGCACACCCGGCATCGCGTACAGCAATGCATAGGCAAGGGGCAGATGCCGCTGGTCTTTCAACTGGGTGGCAAGCCTTGCCACATCGTGATTATCCACAAAATTATACAGCAGCGCGTGCTTATAGATACCGTAGCTGCCCGATTGCCGGTTAATGCCATAGTCGATTTCAAAGTAGTTTTTATCGTTCAGGCTCGACCAAATGCCCTTCCAGCACTCATAATTGGTGGAAGAATCCAACATATCGCCATTCACCCAACGGCTGTAATCACCGTGGATCAGCTCACCCATCAGCCAGCAATCGGGCTTGCGGTTTTTAATGGTATGGCGGATGCGGCGGAAGAAATCGAAATCAATGCAATCGGCAGCATCAAAACGAATGCCGTCAATATCATAGCGGTCGATCCACTCCAGAATCGCGCGCTCCAAATAGCTGGCAACCGCTTCATTGCGCAGATTCAACTTGACCAGTTCCTCGCAGCCATGCCACGATTCATACCAGAACGGGTCGCCAAAACGGTTGGAGCCGCCAAAATTCACATTGCAGAACCAATCACGGTACTGCGAATGCTCGCGATTCGCCAACATATCCTGAAAAGCAAAAAATCCTCTGCCCACATGATTGAAAACGCCATCTAACACCACACGGATGCCGTTTTCATGCAGCGCCTTGCAAAGCCGCTCCAGATCCGCATTGGTACCCAGGCGACGGTCAAGGGTCGTGTAATCAATGGTATCATAACCATGGGTACCCGATTCCCACAAAGGGCTGAAATAAACTGCATTAATATGCAGCTTTTTCAGGTGGGGGATCCAGTCGTGAATGATGTTGATGCGGGAAACAGGCTCTCCGCCTTGATTTTCATGGGGAGCACCGCAGAGACCCAGCGGATAAATATGATAGAATATTGCACTTTCAATCCAACGCATAGTAAAAAACGCTCCTAAATCTGTCAGTTGTTGTTGTCGGAATCGGCGGTTGCCTTTTTTGCCATGGCAACTTCGCCCTCCAGAAAATAGCTTGCTTCCATATCGGCGGTGCAGAGGGCAAAGGCAAGGGGAAATTGCTCCAGTGCTCTGCCAACGGTATTTGCATCCTCAGGGCCGGAAAAACCCATATGCCAACGGATGGCAAAGGCTTCTTCCTTACGCAGGTGCATGAAAAACTGAATCATGTACACTGATTTTTCACCGTGCCCGTAGGGGAAACGATCATCAATTTTATAGTAAGGGACTTTCTCCCACTGACCTGCCGCATTTTTGGCATTACGATAATCAACGGTGTAAAAATTCATTTTGCAAATATCATGCAGCAGCGCAGCAATGGCAATGCTTTCCTCCGAAAACTGCATTCCATATACAGATTGTACCCGCGGACGGGAAAGATAATCCTTTAAGCAGGCATAAACATTCAAAGAATGCTCCACCAGTCCGCCTGCATATGCTCCGTGATAACGAGTACTGGCAGGCGCGGTGAAAAAGTCGCTCTCCTCCGAGCAAAGATAGTCCAGCAGCTTATCGGCACCCTTGCGGAAGATATTCGCCTGATAAATGCGGATGAATTCCTCTTTTTTGGCAAGCAGTTCCTGTTCGGTCATATCATCACAGCTCCTTTCACAAACAGATGACTCTGTACTATATTATACTACATTTTCACCAAAAGTGCAAGCATTCGGCAAACTTCGGTGCGAGAATATCCGATTCGTGTGAAAAGTCAGCGAAAACCCTTGACGATTCGCGGGTTTTACGGTATAATTATTGTGTCTGTATGCTCTACAGGCAATCGAATACCGAGAAACAGAAGGACGGCATCCTATTATGATGATACAATATCTGGAAAGCACAAAGCAATTTCAGCTCAATACGCAGAATACGACCTACGCATTGGCCATTGCTGATGATGCTTATTTACTGCACATCTACTGGGGCAAAAAGCTGCCCTTTACCGATCTGACCTATCTGCTGCGCCTCAAGGAGAACCCCTTTACGCCCACCCAGAATGAGCGCGACCGCGCCTGCTTCTTTGATACGGTGCCCTTTGAATATCCCTGCGGCGGCACGGGCGATTACCGTGAGCCTGCTTTCGGTATAGAGGATATGGGCGGCTTCCGTGCCTGCAACCTGACCTATCTCAGCCACCGTATTTACTGCGGCAAGCCCGTTTTGCAGGGTTTGCCCCATACCTTCTCTGAAATCCATACCCCTATGGAAACACTGGAAATCACCATGGTGGACAAGCCCACTGGATTGACGGTATTGCTCAGCTACACCGTTTTTGCCGATTCTGATGCCATCATCCGCAGCGTAAAGGTGCGCAACGACGGAACGGAATCCTGTAAGCTGACCCGTGTACTTTCCTGCTCCGTGGATATTGACAATGAACGACTGGATATGCTCACACTGTACGGCTCATGGGCAAGAGAACGGCAGGTAAGCCGTGTGCCCATTGGCCACGGAAAACAGAGAATCGACAGCCTGCGCGGAGAATCTTCCCATCAGTACAGCCCGTTCTTTGCGCTGCTTTCGCCGCAGACTACCGAGCAGCAGGGCGATGCATACGGCTTCACAATAATCTATTCGGGCAACTTTTTTGCCCAGGCAGAGCTGACACAGCACGGCACGACCCGTGCGCAGATTGGCATCAACCCCGATGACTTTGTATGGCAGCTGAATCCCACCGAGGAATTCCAGGCACCTGAGGCAGTCATGGTCTACAGTGCTGAGGGCCTTGGCGGAATGTCCCGTTGCTACCACAAGCTGTTTCACCGCCACCTGATCCGCAGCCAGTGGAAGGACAAAAACCGTCCCGTTCTCATCAACAACTGGGAAGCTACTTATTTCGATTTCAACCTTGAGAAGCTGCAACATATCGCAAAAGAGGCAGCCGCCCTTGGCATTGAGTTGTTTGTACTCGATGATGGCTGGTTCGGGCACCGCGATAGCGACAATTGCAGTCTTGGCGACTGGAAACCCGATGAGCGCAAGCTGCCGGGCGGCTTGCAGCCGCTGACGGATACCGTCACAGAGCTGGGTATGCGGTTTGGTTTGTGGTTTGAACCCGAAATGGTTTCCCCCGACAGCGACCTGTACCGCGCCCACCCCGATTGGGCGATTCAAATTCCCAACAGACCCATGACACTCTGCCGTGCGCAATATGTACTGGATATGAGCCGCGAGGAAGTGCGCGACGCGATTTGGGCACAGATGAAACAGATTCTGGACAACCACCCCATTTCCTACGTCAAGTGGGATATGAACCGACAGCTCACCGAACTGGGCTCTGCGGTACTCCCTGCAACACGCCAAAAGGAACTCTGGCACCGCTATGTACTGGGTGTATACGATCTGATGGAGCGTCTTGTAACCGAGTACCCCGATCTGCTGCTTGAAAATTGCAGCGGCGGCGGTGCAAGATTTGATCCGGGTATGCTGTATTACAGCCCTCAGATCTGGAGTTCTGATGATACTGACGCAAGGGAGCGCCTGCGCATTCAATACGGTGCATCGCTGTTTATGCCGCCCTCGGCAATGGGTGCCCATGTCAGCGTATGCCCCAACCATGCCACAGGCAGAAATACACCCTTTGATACCCGCGCAAATGTTGCCATGAACGGTACGTTCGGCTATGAACTGGATGTGACAAAACTCTCTGATGAGGACAAAGCCGCGATTCCGGAGCAAATCCACCGCTACCACCGTTACAGCCATCTGGTACGCAACGGTCTGCAATACCGTCTGGGCGACCCCTTTGGCGGCTCTGCCTGCGCCGCACAGATGCATAACGGTTGGGATGCATGGATCTATGTTGCAGAGGACGGCAGCGAAGCGCTGTTTACCTTTGTTCAGATCACCGCCGAGGCAAATCTGCGCTCCAGAAAAATCGCACTGGCGGGGTTGCAGCCCGATGCACAATATCAGTTTGAGTGGAATGGACAGCAGCAGACCATGCTGGGTGCTGTACTCAATGAATGCGGTGTGCTGATTCCCAATTTATGGGGCGATATGCGCAGTGTACAGATATATCTGCAAAGAGTAAACGAATGAAAGAGAGTTACTGTATGAGGAAGATCAATCATAAATATAAGCATCTGGGTGCATTGCTGCTTGGCGCAACGATGCTCAGCAGCCTGACCGCCTGTATGGGCGGCGGCGTGGAAGAAACCGCCTGCAACTGGGGCAACGTTGCCATCGGCGGAGGCGGATACATTACAGGTATCGTTTACAGCGATACCGAAGAAGGGCTGCGCTATGCCAGAACCGATATCGGCGGGGCATACCGGTGGAGCAGCCGCGATACCCAGTGGGTGCCCATTACCGATCATTTTGGCGGTGTCAACGGTGACGACTGGAATCTCATTGGCATTGAAAGCATCGCCACTGACCCGGTAGAGCCAAATCGTGTATATGCTGCCTGCGGTACATATTCTTCCAGCAACGGTGCGATTATCGCATCCGAAGACTACGGCGAAACATGGACGCAAGTGGATATGCCGTTCTTTATGGGCGGCAATATGTCGGGCAGAGGCACAGGCGAGCGCATGATGGTCAACCCGAAGAACAACAAGCAGATCTACTACGGCAGCCGCAATGACGGTCTGTATGTCAGCAACGATTACGGCAAAACATGGGAGAAAGTGACATCGTTCCCCGTGGAGAGCAACTACTACCAAGAGAAGAACCAGATCGGCATTATGTGGGTGGAGTTTGAGCCAACCAGCGGCGATGTCTATGTGGGCATTGCGCGCACAGAGGGCGATTGCATTTATCGCTCCAAGGATGGCGGTGCAAGCTGGGAGGCATTGCCTGCCAATACTGCGGGTATGTACCCCATGCAGGCTGAATTTGCCGAAAACGGCTATCTCTATCTCTGCTATGGCGATAGCTGCGGTCCCAATGCAGCCACGAAAAACGGCATGGTCTGCCGCTACAGCATCAACGACAACAAGTTTGAGGATATCACACCTCAGTGTAATGACGGCAGATACGGCGGGTTTTCAGGCATCTCGGTGGATGGCTCCGACCCGAACACCATTGTATGCGGCACGCTGGGCTTCTGGTCGAAAAAGGGCGAGAACCTCTATCGTTCCACCGATGGCGGCGCTTCATGGACACCCTTCTTTGACAATACCACTGACAACTATGTGATGGATGTCAGTGAGGCACAGTGGCTCAACTGGGGCAGAGAACAGGCACAGACCGGCTGGTGGATGGCTGATGTGGAGATCGACCCCTTTCACAGCGATGTGGTAAGTTGGGGCACGGGTGCTACCCTGTACTCCACCACCAATCTCACAGAGCTGGGCAGCGGCACGCCCGTTACTGTCAAGTTTGATGCACACGGTCTGGAAGAAACCGCTATTTTCAAGGTGGTCTCCACACCCGTGCAGAACAGTTCACCACAGTTATATTCCATTATGGGCGACCTGACGGGCTTCTCTCATATGGATGTGAATGTGCGCCCCGATGACAATCACTTTATGAAAGTGGGCAAAGCGGAGGATCTTGCTGTTGCATGGAATAACGGCAATATTGCAGCATATACCAATGATGACCGCAAGGAACCGCTGCGCTATACCACCGATGGCGGCACAACATGGAATGCTTGCCTCGGTATGCCCGAAGCCACCACCGGGGGCAAGGTTGCCATCTCCTGCGATGGTACGACCATGAGTTGGATCGCAGGCAATATCAAATCCTCGGTGTACTTTACCAAGGATTTCGGTGCAACATGGTATATCAGTCAGGGCATGGGCATGGGTGCGACCATATATGCCGATAAGCTGGATCCGAATATTTTCTACGGCGTTTGCGGCGGCAAGGTGTATATCTCCAAAGACGGCTGCGGCAACTTTGTGGAAACCGGTCTGACAATTTCCGAGAACTGCGAAATTGTACCCTCTGCGGAAAAAGCAGGCTTCTTATGGATCCGTTCCGGCACACTGCTGGGGTATTCCGAGGACTACGGCGCAACAGCCACCTATCTGAAAGATGTCTCTGTGAATGCCATCGGCGTAGGTGCTGCCGCGAAAGAGGGCAACCCCATGATGCTGTATGTCATGGGCGATATTCAGGAAAACGGCGGCGGCATCTATGCGACCGCTGACCATGGCAAAAACTGGATGAAGCTCACTGCCGAGGATGAGGCATTCGGCAATCTGACACCCTCTATTACAGGCGATGCGTCCGTTTACGGCAGAGTATACTTTGCAACCAACGGCAGAGGTATCATTATGGGGGATATCACTCAATGACGCAGGCCTCACGCAAAATGCAACGCACCATACTGGCATGGTGCTGTCTGCTGCTGGTATGCGCCATACTGGTAATGCTGATTCTCTCCGGCAGGTTATGGTTTAATATGCCCTCCAAAACCCGCTATCCTGTACGCGGTGTGGATGTATCGCACTATCAGGGAAAAATCGACTGGGAAGTGATTGCGCAGCAGGATATCACCTTTGCGTTTATCAAGGCAACCGAAGGTTCCGGCACCGTGGATGAATGCTTTGCCGATAACTGGGAAGCTTCGCATAATGCAGGATTATACACCGGTGCGTACCATTTCTTCAGCTTTGACAGCGGCGGCGATACCCAGGCGGAAAACTTCATACAGACCGTCCCGGTTCAGACGGATGCGCTGCCACCTGTCATTGATCTGGAATACTACCGTTCGGAGAATCTGCCAACCACCGAGACCGTTCGGGAGAATCTACAGATCATGCTGGATGCCCTGACCAGGCATTACGGCAAAACACCCATTATTTACACCACCAATCAGTGCTATGAGGAATACCTGAAGGGCACCGATATGGAATATATTCTGTGGATCCGCAGCGTATTTACGCCGCCTTCCTCCAAACTGGAGCCGGAATGGTCGTTCTGGCAATATAACCCACGAGGTCTGCTGGATGGCTACGAGGGCGATGAACAGTTTATTGACCTGAATGCCTATTGCGGCACCATGGAGGAATTTATCGCACAGTTTAATACCGCAGAATAACGAAATTGCTTATCAAGACATCAATCATAAGGAGCGTGACCCCATGCGCGTCATTACCGGTTCGGCACGCGGCAGAAAGCTGCTTGCTCCCGAGGGCTTTGATACCCGTCCCACCACCGACCTTGTCAAAGAGGCGATCTTTTCGGCGGTGCAGTTTGATATTCCCTGTGCCCATGTGCTGGATCTGTTCGCAGGCAGCGGACAAATCGCCATTGAAGCGCTCAGCAGAGGCGCAGCAGGGGCTACCTTGATCGAATCCAACCGCAAATCCTTCAAGGTTATTGAACAGAACATCGCCGCCTGCGGATTCCAGGCACAGACGCAGCGATTGTGTACCGATGCCGTAAGTTATCTGTTGCGATGCCGCGAAACCTTTGATATTGCATTTCTGGATCCGCCCTATCATCATGGGATTCTGCCTGAAATTCTGCCGTTGCTGCTGCCTCATATGCAGAAAAACGGTGTGATTGTATGCGAACATGAGCCGGAATTGCAATTGCCTGAAAAAATCGGCGAATACCTCTTGAAAAAGCGCAAAAAGTATGGTAAAATAACTGTGTCTATCTATCGCGGTGAGGAAGAAGCCGATTCTGCGGAGTGAATCCAGCAGAGATCATACATCTCTGCGCTCTATGTAAGGAGAGACGTTCATGCACGACATCAAAAGGCGAATCGCTGTTTGTCCCGGCAGCTTTGATCCGATTACACTCGGGCATCTGGATATTATCGGAAGAGCAAGCAAGCTCTTTGACCGCGTCATCGTTCTGGTTTCTACCAATCTGGAAAAAAGCCCTTCTTTTACCCTCACCGAGCGCCTGCTGATGATCGAATCCGTAACCAAGGCATACGATAATGTCATCATTGATATCCTGGACCATGAGCTGCTTGCAGATTATGTGTGCAGAGTAGGCGCGATTGCCATTGTAAAGGGCTTGCGTGCTGTCAGTGACTTTGAATATGAGTTCCAGATGGCACTGGCGAATAAAAAATTGTACCCCGTGGCAGAAACGGTCTTTTTGACTACCGCTGCTGAGAATATGTACCTCAGTTCCAGCGTGGTCAAGCAGATCGCATCCCTTGGGGGCGATATTTCTAGCTTCGTACCACTTGAGATCCTTCCGTTGATCGCAGAGCGACTCAGCGGAAAGTACCCCGCCACTCACAATTAACAGAAAGGAAGTATTCCCATGAATGTAGATGAAATCTTAGAAGAAATTGACGAAATGCTTGAAAACTCCAGAGCATTTCCCCTGGCTGCCCATAAGGTCGTAATTGACGGCGACCGTCTTCGTGAACTGGTCAGCGATATCCGCCTGAAGCTGCCGGAGGAGATCAAGCACGCCAAGTTGGTGGTGTATGACCGTGACCGCTATCTCAATGAGGCACGTCAGGAGGCTGAGGAGATCGTGCGTGCTGCGGAAGCCCGTGCAAAGAGCATGGTGGCTGAAAGCGCAATTCTGGAGGAAGCCAAGCGCAAGGCCCATGAACTACTGGCAAAAACCAAGACCAAGTGCGATGAAACCAAAGAGGCGACCGCTGCCTATGTGCTGCAATCGCTTTCCAATACCGAGGCACAGATCGCTTCTATGCTGACGCAGATCCAACAGGAGCGCAAAAACTGGGATACCAAAAAGTGATCCTTCACAAAGCAAAAGGCACAGGATGTGATATCCTGTGCCTGCGTTGTATTGCAGCAAATCAATAGCCGCCGATGGCTTCCGTCAGAGAATCATCGCAGTCGATCCAATCGGCAACGCAGATGTGACGGTAGGTATCCTTTGTCTGGCGAATGACAACCATCTCAATGCCCGCATTAATGATGAGACGCTTGCACATTGCGCAAGGCTCTACATCGCCATCCAGTTGATTGGTTTTGGCATTGTGGCAGGCAAGGTACAGCGTTGCACCGATCAGATCGGCGCGGCTTGCGCTGATAATGGCATTGGCTTCGGCGTGTACACTGCGGCAAAGTTCGTAACGCTCACCCTTGGGCACACCCAGCTTTTCACGGCGGCAATACTCAATATCACAGCAGTTCTTTCTGCCACGGGGCGCACCCACATAGCCCGTAGAGATAATCTCATCGTTTTTTACAATAATCGCACCGAATTTACGGCGCAGGCAGGTGCTGCGCTCCAACACCATTTCGGCAATATCCAGATAGTAGTTGGTCTTATCTCTGCGCTTCATCACGCATCCTCCTTGTTCATAACAATGGTAACATTGCTTTGTTACAGTATAGCAGATATCCCTAGAAAATGCAAGTATTATTTATCAGGAGCCTTTTATGCTGAATCTGACCGATATGCAAACCATTCGCGCACTGGCGAATCGTCATCATTTTTCGTTTTCCAAGGGGCTTGGGCAGAATTTCCTTATCGACCCTGCCGTTTGCCCAGCCATTGCCGCATATGGCATCCCCGATGCAGACCATGCCGCACTGGAAGTCGGCCCCGGCTTTGGTGTACTGACACAGCAGCTTGCTTTGCAGGCAAAGCGTGTCGTTTCGGTGGAAATTGACCGCCGTTTGGAGCCGGTACTGGCGGAGACTCTGCAGGATCTCCCCAATGCAAGCATCCTGTGGGGCGATGTGTTGAAACTCGATTTAAAACAACTCTTTGCCGAACAGTTCGGTGATATGCCGGTGGCATTTTGCGCCAATCTGCCGTATTATATCACTTCGCCCATCCTCATGTATCTGCTGGAATCCGATGTACAGTTTGCTTCCATGACCGTTATGGTGCAGAAAGAAGCGGCAGAGCGTCTGTGCGCAGAGGTCGGCTCACGGGCGGCAGGTGCCGTAACCGTTGCCGTACAACTACGCGGCAAGGCGGAATACCTGCTGGATGTACCCAGAGAGAGCTTTTATCCCTCACCCAATGTGGATTCTGCCGTCATTCGCATCACGCCCCACAGCACGCCACTTTGTAGTGCGGAGGAATCCGCGCCGCTGCTGAAGATGGTCAAGGCAGGCTTTGCACAGCGCAGAAAAACCGCCATGAACGCCCTTTCATCGGGGTTAAACTGCCCGAAAGCTATTCTTGCCGCCGCTTTTGCAGAATGTGCTCTTGCAGAAAATGTTCGCTTTGAACAGCTTGATATGCAAACACTGCTTTCGCTTTCACGGGCAATTACTGCGCGTCTTTGATGGGCTTTTGCTTGGGATGTGATTTCTTCTTCTTGACGGAGAACCCGAAGCTGCCTAGTTTTCTGCCCAGTGCAAAATACTCACCATGTGCATAGGCGGCAAGACCGCCTTGCTGTAAATTCAGTTTACCCTTACTGTCGATATATTTTTCCTCTACCGCTACACGCACGATTTCCGCAAGGAACATATCGTGTGTGCCAAGCGGTATTTTTTGTCTCACCACGCAGGCAAGGCTCAGCGGTGCTTCCTCCAGCAGGGGAGCTGAAACGCCCTCCATAGGCGCAATATGCAAGCCGCACGCCTTGATCTTATCTATATCCCTTCCACTTTTCACGCCGCAAAAATCCACCTGTTTACAGATGGCAGTGGTGGTCAGGTTGATGACAAATTCTCCGCTTTGTTCGATGATATCGTAGGAATAGCGACTGGGGCGCAAAGAGATATATGTCATGGGGGGATGGGTGCATACAATTCCTGTCCATGCAACGGTAACGGCATTTGGCTGCTCCATGGTGCCGCAGGTCACCAGTGCGGGTGGCACTGGACCCAGCAATGTGCTGCCGTTCCAGAAAACCTTTGCCATATATTGTTCTCCTTTCAGGATTCCGTCGGTAATTCGTAGCTTTCGGGACGCTCAAAACCATCCTGCAGCACGGCCTTATAGCGGAACGCCTTTGCCGTACCTCTTGCCACACAGGTGAGAGGGTCTTTGACGATTTGGCAGGGGATACCCAGTATTCGGCGAAAATATCGCTCCAGACCGCCCAGACAGGCACCACCGCCCGTAAACAGAATGCCGTTGTGATAGATATCACCCACCAGTTCCGGCGGCGTCTCCTCCAATACTCTGCGGATTGTATCGGTAATGGCAACGATATTGTCTTCCAGTGCCTCAAACAGCTCCGTCTGGCTAATGTCGCACTGGTCGGGCAGACCGCGGCTTAAGCTTCTGCCCTTTGCGGTACGGCAGATATCATCTGCCGGGTCATACAAATTGCATAGCTCGATTTTCAACTCCTCGGCAGTTTTTTTCCCAAGCAGCAATTGGTTTTGATTCTGCACATAGCGTATCACAGAGCGATCCATGCAGTCACCAGCAATCTTGATCGAACGCGCCGCTACAATGCCATTCATCGAAACCACAGCAATATCTGTAGTACCGCCGCCGATGTCTACCACCATATGCCCCTCCGGACGATGAATGCGAATACCTGCACCCAGCAATGCGGCAAGCGGCTTACGGATCAGTTGCACCTTGCGCGAACCCGTACCGCTTGCGGCATCTAAAATCGCGCGCTTTTCCACTTCTGTAATCAGCGATGGCACACAGACCACGACATGAGGCTTGATGATCGCGGGGCCTGCCGCAGCCGAAATAAATTCGCGGATCAATGCCTGCGTGAGAATATCATCCGAAATGACGCCATCCTGTAACGGGTGAACAACGGCAATATGCTCCGGTGCTCTGCCCTCCATACGGTACGCTTCGGTACCAACCGCTACAACACGCTCGGTACGCTTGTTATAAGCGATTACGGTCGGCTCGTTGATGATGATACCCTTTTTATCCGTGGTGATAATGATATTCGATGTGCCAAGGTCAATTCCGATATCCATAATGAAAGTTCTCCCTCATGTTCTATCTGTATCCGATGCTTTTACATTGCGTTCTCTGTATCTGTCCGTGCAAAGCGGCACCGCCGCATACACTGTTTTTGCGCCGCTGTGCAGCAGCAATTCCGTGCAGCGTTTTAAGGTGCTGCCGGTGGTCAGGATATCATCGCATAGCAAGATCGTCTGACCCTCGCAGCGCTTTTTGGTGGCATGAAAACGCTCCACAAACATCGCGCGCTGCTCTGCCGTTTGCTGATGCTGCCGCTGCTCGGTATGCTCTTCTGTCAGAAAACCGCCCTTTACGGGCAGTGCAAGCTGTTTTGCCAATCTGCGCGCAAGATATTCACTGTGCCCGTAGTAGCATTCGCGCCTGCGCACCGCCGAAAGCGGCACCCATGTGACAAAATCAATGGCATGAACAGGCAACTGTTCTCTTGCAAGCACCGCCAGCTTCTCTGCAAGATGTGCCCCGAAATTACGGCTGCCCTGCTTCAGCCGCAGCACACCCGCTTTTGCCGCATCCTCATACGCATATACCGTAATCAAATGCTGCCACGGAAGCGGCTTTGCGCCGTTATAATTGGCAAGCCACGGCTGATAATCGGTACGGAGTGTACGCAGTTTTGCTTCGCATTCGGGGCAGACATAGGCGTTTGCTGCCATGAAATTTCCACAACAATCGCAAATATTCGGAAAGCAGGCATCCAGCACATATGCCCCGATATCACGCATTTTCATGGTTTTGTTCCTCAGTCGCCTCTATGTCAGTCGCTTCCATGATCGGGCACTGGCTTCGCAGCATATCCAACAGGCAGGAATGCCGCAAAGTCCGCTGATAATTCTGCACCATTTCTGAGACCTTACGAGGAGAACCGATCAGTATCAGCAGACGCTTTGCACGGGTCACGGCGGTATACAGCAGATTGCGGTAACTTAATCGGTCACGCCCCTCCGGCAGCATCAGAATCACCACTTCAAACTCACTGCCCTGACTTTTATGCACGGTCACGGCGTAGGCAAGCTCCAGTTGATCCAGTTGCTCTGCGCTATATTTCACGATCTTGCCGTCAAAATCCACTTGTATCGTGCGGGAAGCCTTATCCACAAACTGTACGGTGCCCATATCACCGTTAAAGATCCCTGCACCCCGTTCGCCGTTTTTGGTCCATTCCATCTCATACTGATTCTGCGTCTGCATGACCTTGTCGCCCTGCCGGAACGTATACAGCAGATTTTGCAGCACCGCCTTGCCGTAACTTGGCGGATTCACCGCTTCTTGCAGCATCTTGTTCAGTTCTACAGTACCCAGCAGACCCTTTCGGGTCGGAGAGATGACCTGGATATCCGTCTGCGGATGAAAACCATATGCTTTAGGCAGACGGCTGCGATATAACTCCAACAGAAACTGCGTTGCCTCCGTTGCGTTGCGGCGGTCAAAAAAGAAAAAGTCGCTGTGTTTCTCATACAGATCAGGCATTTGACCCTTCACAATGCGGTGCGCACTGCGAACGATGCAGCTTTCCTGTGCCTGCCGGAAAATCTCCGTCAATCGCACTGTGGGCAGGCAGCCGCTATGCACCAATGTATACAGCAGATTGCCGGCACCCACAGAAGGAAGCTGATCCTCATCTCCCACCAGTATCACTCTGCACGAAAGCCTTACCGCACGCAGCAGACTTTCAAACAGCAGCACATCGACCATAGAGACCTCGTCAACGATCAGCACATCGCCTTTGAGTGTATTCTTCTCATGATGCTTGAACACCAGTTGCCCTGCATCGTCGTAATCGGTGCCAAGCAGCCGGTGAATGGTCTTTGCCTCTCTGCCTGTCAGTTCCGTCATACGCTTGGCGGCGCGCCCTGTAGGCGCTGCAAGCAGCACAGTACTGCCTGCCTTAACGCATAGGTCGATCACACCGTTAAGCGTTGTCGTCTTGCCCGTACCAGGGCCGCCTGTCAGCACCATAATGCCACGGGAAAACGCACAGGCAATGGCTTTTTTCTGCATCTCGGCATAGCACATTCCTGTATCCTGTTCCTCCTGTGCGATTGCTTTTGCACAATCGAAATCTTTCGGCGATGAAAAGCTGAGCATTGCCGCAATACGGGTCGCAATAAAATCCTCTGCGCAGAAATAATCCGCTAAATATACATATACGTCATCTGCACGTTTGTATTCCACAAGGATCTCATCTTCTTTGCACAGACAGTAGCTTTTCTCAATATCCTCTGCCGATACCGACAGATTTTCCTGCGCTGCTGCACAGAATATCTCATAGGGCATACAGGTATGACCCTCGTTTGCATATTGCAGCAGCAGAAAACAAAAGCCTGCTTTCAGGCGGCGATAATCGTTTGCGGGAATCTCCATATCCCGTGCAATGCGCTCTGCAATGTGAAAATCCAGATTCAACCCTACGCCGCACAGCAAATACGGATTCGACGAGATCGCCTCCCAGGCTGAAACGCCCCACCTACGGTATGCTTGCATGGCAACTGCCGGAGATACGCCGTATACGTTCAATCTGCCAAGAAGGCTGCGCAAACAGAAGGTTTCTTTGGCGGCGGCGGCAATCTCCTCACATTTGGCAGCGGAAATGCCCTTGATGCGTTGTAATTTTTCGGGATGATTCTCCATTACCTGCAGAGTCGATTCCCCAAACTCTGCCACAATGCGCTTTGCCAATGCCTTGCCAATGCCGTAGATTACGCCGCTGGCAAGGTAACGCTCAATATTCACCACGGTAGAAGGCAATGTGCGCACACAACTGTCCGCGTGAAACTGTTGCCCAAATCGCGGATGATTGGTGAACGCACCGGTCAGCTCCAGTTCTTCACCGGGCTCCAGTTTGCCAAGCTCGCCTACAATCGTTATGAGTTGATTCTTGGTTTCCAAATCTGCCACCACATAGCCGTTGCTCTCATTATAAAACAGCACATCGTCCACTGTACCGCACAAACGGGTGGGCTGCTCCTTGATCTGCCCCATCATGTACCACTGTACCTCCTCCCGTTGCAATGTCAATTGCGGTCAATACCGCATATTTTGTCTTGATCCGACAAAACACCATTATAATTATAAATCATTTCAAACCGACTGTCAAGGCAAGATTCGCGAAAATTCCATCCAAATCGCAAAAAACCATTGCAATTTCGCGCGGAATATGCTATAATAAGCTGTTATAATGTGCGATCATGCGTCAGGTATCACATGCTTGACATTTTTCATAACAGAAAGAAGGTATCCCACGATGGATCTGAAGCTTCAATCTCAAGAAGCCCTTGCAGCAATGCTGAAGGAAACACGCGCGGCATACGAAGCACTGCAAGACAAAAAGTTGCAGCTCAATATGGCAAGAGGTAACCCCTCGCCTGAGCAGTTGGCGCTGACTATGCCCATGATGAACACGCTTACCGCTGACGATTCGCTGATTACGGAAGCAAACGAGGATTGCCGTAATTATGGTGTTTTGGGCGGCATCCCAGAGGCAAGAAAGCTGTTTGCAGAACTGCTCTCTGTTCCTGCAGATGAGGTGTTTGTTGCAGGCAACTCCAGTCTGCAGCTCATGTTTAACTGCATCCAGATTGCATTCACCCATGGTATTGCAGGCTGTGAACCATGGCACAAGCAAGAGAATCTCAAATTTTTGTGCCCTGTGCCCGGCTATGACCGTCACTTTGCCGTTGCGGATTACTTCGGTTTGCAGCTGATTCCGGTTCCCATGAAGCCGGATGGCCCCGATATGGACATCGTTGCAGAATATGTGGAAAAGGACGCCAGCGTAAAGGGCATCTGGTGTGTGCCGGTGTACTCCAACCCCACAGGCGTGACATACAGTGACGAAGTCGTGCGCCGTTTTGCATCCCTCAAGCCTGCGGCGAAAGATTTCCGCATCTTCTGGGATAACGCCTACTGTATCCACCACATTGTAGAGAACCCTGTTCAGCCCCTGCGCATTACCGATGCCTGCAAGGAATTTGACAGCGAGGATATGATCTACCAGTTTGTATCAACTTCTAAAGTAACCTTTGCAGGTGCAGGTGTTGCTGCTGTCAACATGAGCAAGGCAAATCTTGCACAGTTTACCAAGGAAATGGGCATCCAGACCATCGGTTTTGATAAGATCAACCAGATGCGTCATGTGCGGTTCTTTGGCGATGCGGCAGGGGTACTGACCCATATGAAGAAGCACGCTGCAGTGCTCAAGCCCAAATTTGATGTGGTCATCTCCATGCTGGAAACGGAACTGGCTCCGTTGGGACTAGGCAGTTGGACGGTTCCCCAGGGCGGATATTTCATCTCCTATCAAGCCCCGAAGGGATGTGCAAAGCGCATTGTGCAGCTTTGCAAGGACGCAGGTGTGACCTTAACTCCCGCAGGCGCTACGTATCCATATGGAAATGACCCGGATGATTCCAACATCCGCATTGCGCCCACTTATCCATCTGTTGAGGCGTTGCATCAGACCATGGAGCTGTTCTGCCTTTGCGTCAAGCTTGCCGCTATTGAGCAACTGGTACATGAATGAAAAAATATAAAACAATATATTGAATCAAAAGGAGCTGTTTTCAATGATTAATCTGAATCTTGTTCTCACCGAGCCTGAAATGCTGAAAAAGCAACTGGCAAGAAAAGGGTATGACGTCTCAAAGATAGACGCACTAGCTGCTCTGCTGACGGAGAAGAAAGGCAAGCAGCAGGCTTTGGACGATTTGCGCGCAAAGCGTAATGCTTGGAAGAAAGACCAGTCGGTCCCCGTGGAGGAAAAGCGTAAGCTGCGTGATGATATCGCTGCAGACGAGGCTGCTCTTGCTGAGCTGGATGCAAAGATCCGCGAAGTGCATCTGGATATTCCCAATCTGCCCGATGAGGATGCTCCCGACGGGAAAGATGCTTCCGACAATGTCGTTTACAGAACGTGCGAGGACTATTACAAGTCCCCTGTGGAAAAATTCCGTCCCCACTGGGAAGTTGCTGCTGACCTTGATATTCTTGACAATGAGCTGGCAAGCAAAGTTTCCGGTTCGATGTTTGCGATGTACAAGGGAGCGGGCGCAAAGCTTCTGAGAGCTCTTGTGACCTATGCGCTCTCTCTGCACAGCGGTAAATATCTGGAAATCATCCCGCCCCATATGGTTTCTTCCAAGACTTTGACCTTTACAGGGCATCTTCCGAAGTTTGCGGAGGAGCAATACAAGTGCCAGAGCGACGATTTGTGGTTGATTCCTACTGCGGAGGTTCCGCTGACCGGCGCATTTGCTGAAACCACCTTTGAACAGGGTCAGCTGCCTCAGTATCGCTGCGGCTACACCGTTTGCTTCCGCCGTGAGGCTGGCTCATATGGCAAGGATGTGCGCGGACTCAACCGTCTGCATGAGTTCTCTAAGATAGAGATTGTTCGCAGAGATACTCCTGATCACTCTCGCGAGTCGCACAAGGAAATGATAGCTCA
>JAEDLR010000012.1 GCA_016295145.1 Oscillospiraceae bacterium | reverse complement strand
CGTTGAAGCGCAAGAAAAGACGGCATAGCCTACATTGCTGTAAACTATGCCGTCTTCTTTTTAGAGATTTACATTATCCCTAAGCCGCACGGACAAAAGGGCGCTGCGGTGTGCTTTTTGCTGTGCTTGACAAATCCCACGGGAATTGCTACAATTGACAGGAGCAAAAATTTCTTCAGAATATGCAATATCCTTTGCGTTTTGCTGTGTATATAGGTGAAAGCGCTTTTCAGACAACGGGAAGGGAGGATACCATGCAAGATTCCAAGATCATTGCACTGTACTGGCAGAGAGACGAATCTGCGGTCACTGTTACCGCCGCGCAATACGGCAGCTACTGCAAGACCATTGCCTACAACATCCTGCAAAGCAAAGAAGATGCGGAAGAATGCGTCAACGATACATGGCTGGCGGCATGGCAGAGCATACCGCCCAAGCATCCGGAGCGTCTCGGGGCATATCTTGGCAAGCTGACGCGGAACATTGCCATCAACCGATATCATCAAGCCAACGCACAGAAACGCGGCAGGGGGCAGGTTGCCCTTGCCCTTGGCGAACTGGACGAATGTATTCCTGCCCAAAGCAGTGTAGAGCAGGCATACGATGAAAAGCTGCTGGTGGATGCCATCAACCGGTTTTTACGGGCGCAGCCTGTGCAGAAACGCAATATTTTCATTCGGCGGTATTGGTATCTTTGTCCCATTGGAGAGATCGCTGCACATTACAGCATGAGCGAAAGCAAAGTGACTTCCCTGCTGTTTCGTATGCGAAAGGCTTTGAGATCACAGCTTGCAAAGGAGGACATTGCGTTATGAAGAATGAAACCCTATTTGCTGCCATCGGGCAGATTGATGAGGATATGATTGCAGCCGCTATGGAGGACGCTCCCCGTCACAAAAAGCCTGTGTGGATCCGATATGCCGCTGTTGCAGCGACATTGCTTCTGGTGGTTGGGGCTTGCCGGATGATACATCAATGGCAGTATATACCGAAAATTCAAGTGCCGATCGCAGTGCCGAATGTGAATGCGCCAAATTACACGTATATCGGGGGCATTGCGCGCGATTACAAGGCAGGACAGACCATCAGTACGGAAGCTGTTGAACGTGTATGGGAATGGCAATACAAAACCATGAACGAACGGTACAGCAGCATGACGCTCAACGGCACGGAATACGGTATTCGCCGGGAACTGACCGATGAAACGCTGCTTGGCGAGAAGATCGGTACGGGTACGGCATACGGTTTTGATGTTTATGACAATGACAAACGCCATGATCTTGCCGTTGATGTGTATACCCTGGGCGGCATTGCCGATGATCTGCTGGTCGCCGCGCATCTGGGTGAAGCATACTATGTGTACGGCAGGGAAGCCTATGTGCCCCCTGCGAATTTTGGCGCATTCTGGGGGGATTATCGGCTGGCAGAGCATTTGCAGCTTGCCGATTTCAGCTATGATATCAGTTATGATACGCAAGGCTGTTATTCCCTGACCGATGCTACAGAGATCATGGAGATGCTGCAAAATTGCGGCAGCGCACCCTTTGTGGAAGATAAATACCAATGGAATGCGGGCTGTCGGTCCGTGTGCTTTACCGTCACCGCGGAGGCTTGGGGTGTTTACCGCCGTGGATTTACCATAACAGAGGACGGCTATATCTTTACAAATATCATGGACTATGGTTATCGGTTCGATATCGGGAAAGAGGTGGCCTGCAACATCATAGACTGTGCGCTGCAAAACAGCACCGAAACTACAGCAAAGCCCTATACTTCTACACTGGCGGGGCAGATCATTGCCATTACGGATGACTGTATTCTGGTGGATGATTCTGCACTGTGTGAAGATGAGCGAGACGGCATTGTGTTCCGTGTACCCACCGAAGATATCCGCATTTCCCGTCATATTGCCGTGGGGCAGATAACGGTTGGTGATTGGGTGCAGGTCAGCTTCACAGGTGCCATTGATGCGGAACATCAGTATACCGTAACCGGTGCGTTCGATATCCACAAGGGCGAATTGTATCAAGGCGACATCATGATTGCCGAATAATGCGGCGATGCCCTAAAAACGACAGCTCCCGAACTGCATCGGGAGCTGTTGCTTTGTTATTCCACGGTTTCAACTTTCAGCAAATTGGTGGTGCCTGAAACCCCAAGGGGTACGCCTGCCGTGATAACTACCAGATCCTTCGGCTCGGTGTAGCCCGCCTTGCAGGCGGCCTCTACAGCGTGTGCAAACAGATCGTCGGTATTGGTCTCCTCATCAATGACCAGCGGATACACACCCCACGAAAGATTCATCTGCCGCTGTACGACCGGTTCGGTGGTACAGGAGATGATGGGGAACATGGGGCGATACTTGGAGATCAGTCTTGCGGTTTCGCCGCCCTTTGTTACAGTAATAATCGCATCGGCATCCAGATCATGGGCAGTGGTAACGGTCGCATGGGCAATGGCATCGGCAATATCCACATGACCTGCGCTGCGGTTCATAAACTGGTGCTTGTAATCAATGTTGCGCTCGGTGGTAACGGCAATGCGTTCCATGGTGCGCACCGCCTCTACCGGGTATTGTCCTGCGGCGGTTTCGCCCGAAAGCATCAGGGCACTGGTGCCGTCATAAATGGCATTTGCCACATCGGTGATCTCCGCACGGGTGGGGCGCGCGTGCTGTATCATGGATTCCAGCATCTGTGTGGCGGTAATGACCTGCTTGCCCGCTTCATAGCCCTTGCGAATCAGTTCTTTCTGTATGGCAGGGATCTGCTCAAAGGGGATTTCCACGCCCATATCGCCCCGCGCCACCATAATGCCGTCTGCTGCTTCCAGGATCTCATCAATATTCTCCACGCCCTCGCGGTTTTCGATCTTTGCGATGATACGCACATCGTACCAGCCCAGACTTTGTGTAAACTTGCGCAGATAGCGGATATCCGCACCGGTACGGGCAAAGCTTGCGGCAATGAAATCGAATCCCAGCTTTGCGCCAAACTCCAGATCGTTCATATCCGCGTCGCTGAGATAGGGCATAGAGAGATTCACCCCGGGAAAGTTACAGGATTTATTGGCAGAAAGCACACCGCCGCATACCACGCGGCACTCCACTTCCGTGGCAGATACTTGTTCCACTGCCAGCTCTACCAGACCGTCATTGATCATCACGGTATCGCCGGGCTTGATGTCATGGGTCAGACGGGAAAAATTCACGCTGCCAATATGCGCGTCGCAGGGCACGTCACGGGTAGTGAGGGTGTAGGTATCGCCCTCTTTGATTTCTACGGGACCATCGGGAAAGCTACGCAGGCGCACTTCAGGGCCCTTGGTATCCAACATTGTGGCAATGGGCAGCCCCAGTTCCTCCCGCAGACGCACCACGCGCTCAAAACGTTCGCGGTCTTTTTCATACACCGAGTGGGAAAAATTGAAGCGTGCAACATTCATGCCGGCTTGCATCATCTGGCGCAGCACGGCGTCGGAATCGGTGGCGGGGCCCATGGTACATACGATTTTGGTTTTGCGAAGCAATGGATTCAACATGACGGGTTTCCTCCTTTTGTGCGTTTATTCTTGCAGAATGCGGCTTACAGGATCAGCATTGCATCCCCAAAGCTGAAAAAGCGGTATTTTTCCTCCACCGCGATGTGGTAGGCGTGCATGGTATGTTCGTAGCCGGCAAAGGCAGATACCAGCATAATCAGTGTGGATTCTGGCAGATGAAAATTTGTCAGCAGGCCGTCAATGCACTGAAAGGAATACGGCGGATAGATGAATATGTTCGTGTCGCCGTCGCAAGCACACATTTTGCCATGTGCTTGCATAGCGCCCTCCAGTGTGCGGCATGACGTGGTGCCCACCGCAATGACTCTGCCGCCTTTTGCCTTGGTTGCAAGGATCTTTGCGGCAGTTTCTTCGGGAATGGTGTAATGCTCTGTGTGCATATGGTGGTCGCGGATATCATCGGCTTTGACAGGGCGAAAGGTGCCAAGCCCCACATGAAGGGTTACAAAAGCGGTATTTACGCCCTGTTTCTGCAACTGCTCCAGAAGTTCCGGCGTAAAGTGCAAACCCGCCGTGGGCGCAGCAGCCGAGCCGACCTCTTTGGCGTATACGGTCTGATAGCGTTCCTTGTCGGTTAATTTCTCCGTGATATAGGGCGGCAAGGGCATCTGCCCGATCTCATCCAGTACGGCATATAGATTCCCCTTGCAGAAAAATCGCACCAAACGTCCGCCATCCTCGGTGATATCCAGTACTTCAGCCTCCAAAAGTCCGTTTCCGAAGGTAAACCGCGTGCCGATCTTTGCTTTTTTGGCAGGTTTGCAGATGATCTCCCAGACATTCTGTTCCACAGCGTGCAGCAGCAGAAACTCAATGGGGGTATTGTTTTCGGATTTCACACCGTATAAGCGCGCAGGCAGCACCCGCGAATCGTTCATGACAAGCAAATCGCCCGGACGCAGGAAATCGCCCAGTTCGTAAAAATGATGATGCTCGATGGCACCGCTTTGGCGGTCAAGGCAGAGCAAGCGTGAAGCGCTGCGCGGGGTGACGGGTGTTTGCGCGATGCGTTCCTCAGGCAAATCATACGCATAGGTGCTGCGTTTTGTCCAGTCAGGCATACAAAAAGCCGCTCCTTTCCAATTTTTGTAGCATCATGGATATTATACCATATTCTATGGATTTTGTCCAGTCAGCACGCAAAATTTTCCGTATAGTGCCAAACGAAATACACCCCTCTGTGCACAAGACCATGCGCAGAGGGGCGATGCAGTGGCAGCTATTCAAAAAAGGGAGCTGTAATGGCATAATAACCATACACCTGAAAGACCTTCGGCACAGGCGCGTAGACCATATCTGCAAGACGCAGACCGTTTTGCAGCTCCATGGTGACGGTACACATACCTGCCCCCCAAAGTTCCATTGCCTGCTGATAGGTTTCATTGTCTGCGGTTTCAATGGTGCCGTCCTTCAGGGTGATACCGTCACTGTTGCCGTATTTTGCAATATATGCGTCATAGTACGCCTGTGCCTGCCCTGCTGCGCCCAGATCTGCGCCCAGTGCGACCAGCTTTTCATAAAACGGTTGCAGTGCTTCGGCTGCGGTAAGATTCTGCACCACCGAGCCGTCTGCATCGTATACCGTAACGGACGCAATATCCTCCGCCGACCGTATTCCGTATGCCTCACAAACTGCCCCAATACTTGGCGATTTGTTCAGTGCGGTAAATCCTACCAATTCATAGGGGGTGCATTTTTCATCATGGGATATCAGCAGTACAGGCTCTGCAACGGCGTGCGTTTCTTCGCCTTTTACGCGGTATGCCTCTTTGTGGACTGTCACACCGTCCACCGTAAACTGTACCGTACCCACCGGTTCGCCGCAGTCATCCAGCTTGCCTGTCAGATGCAGTTGGTAGATGTTCGCGGCATCGGGGCATCGGGCATAGATCGCGCCGCTGTAGGTAAAATGGGAGTACTGCATATCTGTGGCGGTCTGTTCCATGCGGTCACCCACGATCTGCCATGCGATCACCCACAGCAGCAGTGCCGCAAGCATCAAAGCCGACACGATCACCGTTTTTTTGGAGATGGTTCGTGATTTTAACATCCGTATTCCTTTCCTGTATCCTCTGCATGGGCAATGACCATACATGGCACACTGCCCGTGACGGTTTGTACATCATCGGTATATTGCAGCGTCAGCATTGCCGTCATGGGGCAATGGGGCGCAGCCACCGTCAGGGTCACGGTGGGTGCAGGCTCCGTGCTGTGCAGCAGAATCTGCTGTATGGGCGTAAGCGAGACGCCCTCGGCTGTTTGCAAATTGTAATGCAGCCGTGCGGAGGCTGTGCGCATTCTTGGGGGGATCTGCACATTCAGCCGTGAAACTTTGCCGCAGAGCATCACCGTATACTGCGGCAGCACAAATTGCAGGTCACCGGTATCCGATAGGGCAAGCTGCATCTCCCGGGGCAGCCCATAGCACCGCTGATAGAGCATATCTGCGGCTTGCATTGCCATATCGCAGCCATACTGTGTACGCAATAATGTGTGCCAGCGGTTGATTTTTTCCGCCGTAACGCCCGGTGCTGTTTGTGCATCATATGCCGTAGGCAGATTTGCAAATACCTGTCCGTTTTCATACAGTATATCATAAAAATTTTCAAAATACAAGTGCGTGGGATATACAAACAGCTTCCAATCGGTCATAGCACCGGGCCACCCCATGGTACAATACCGCGTAGGGAAAAACGCATCCGGATAGTGTTGCACGCCGTAATTGAAATATATGCTCCACTCGTCCAGCCCCTCTGTGACGATATGAGGATACCGCTGCAGAAGCTCCAGATAAATGCGGCGGTCGATGGCTTGGGGCTGGTGGGAGGAGTATTGCAGCGTCGGGAGATGCTCCTGCTGCAAAAATGCAAGGCTGCGGAACATACTGCGGTCATAGGCGGTATAGTCCCCCTGGGTGCCCTGCCAGAAGCGCAGATCATAGCAATAGTAGGCGAGATATCTTCCGTCACTGCGAAACACGGTTTCATCCATGACAAACAGCGGACGGTAATCGTCATCGGTCATGATGAACACATCATCCAACGGCGCATATTGCAGCATACGGCACCGCAGAAAGAAATTGCGCCTGGTATGGTCATCGGGCAGCGCATCACCGCGCAGCAAGGTTTCATCGGAGCAAAAGCGCAGACGCAATCTGCCGTGCCATTGTTGTTGCAGTTCTGTGATGTTTTTGGCAGGGCAGCAGACCAGCACTTCCTCAGCAAAGGGATAGTAGGCATCCCAGTAGGGCAAGCTCTGCAACAGATCTGCAGGGCGTGCGGTCAGCACGGCAAGCTGCCGCAGAGGAGTACTCGCCCCGTGCCCCTGCAACGGCGCAATCTCGCAGATTACATTGGCCATTGCAGCCGCTGCGGCAGCCCATGTGGGCGGGCGGTATGCGGCAATCTCTGCCTGAATTCTGGCATAGTCCGCCTTGTCCTCCAGCAGAGACTTTACAGCCTGCACCAGAGAATCCACGCTGCTGTTGTCAAAATAGCGTGCCAGTGTGCCGCCAACCTCACGCAGTACAGGCAGATCTGCGGCAAGTACGGGCGTACCAAAGCAGAACGCTTCGGCAATGGGCAGACCAAAGCCCTCGTTTTTGGTGGGGAACACGACAGCCAGTGCATCGGCATACAGCCCATGAACGGTTGCATCACTGGGAGACTGGGCAAAGAAAAAATACCGTCCTTTCAGCGGATGTTTGCGCATCTGACGGGCAAATTGCTCCATATTCCACCCAATGCGCCCTGCAAATACCACGCTGATGCCAAGCTTTGCAAGGGGCTTGACCGCATCCAGCAGCAGCCTGTGATTTTTTCTCGGCTCGATGGTCCCTACCATCAACAGATACCGCTGCGGCTGTAATTTGGCAAGCAATGCGGTATCCGCCTGTGCCATATCAAGATGGCGTGGGGCAAAATCGCCCCCAAGCGGAATGACCGCACATGGGGGCATAGCAGTGTTTACTTCCTTGCAGAGGTTGCGGAGTGCATCGGCGGTTGCCTGTGCATTGCAAATGATATGGTCGGCATACTCCAGTACTGCAGCAGCCCATGCCCAGAATTGCACCGCGGTATGGCTGTGAAAATACTGGGGTTCGGTAATGGGAATCAGGTCATACACATGGCAGAGAATGCGTATGCCCCGCTGCCGCAGCTGCGGATACAGCCAGTGACGCTGCATGGGCATATTCCATGCACTGTCGATCTCAAATAAGGCGCTGCCGGCAGACAGATCACAGGGGCGCAGCGTCTGCATAGCGCCCTCACCAAAGGGGTGGGGAGCAGTACCCTCGCAAAAGGCGGTGAACGCCGCATGGGGCAGCACACGCCATGCCGTTTGCGAGGGCAACGCGCTGAGCAAAATGATTTCCAGGCGGTCATCGTGGAGCATACGGGTGACGATTTTCTTCGCCGCACGCTGAATGCCTGTGGTAAAGGGAGTCATACACAAACGGGAAAGGTCAATGTACACACGGGCAAGGGGTGCAGCGCAGGCACGCTGGGTGGAATGCTGAGGATCCAAGATGCTACTCCTTTCCGGCAATGCGCTTTGCCATACGCTGTAAAAACGGCGGCAATGCGCGGTATATCCGCACCAGTCGCGGCGGCAGCCCCTGTACTCCGGTGGTGATGGTGACCTGGGGCCCTGTGGCGGGGATCGGCAGGGGACAATCGGTCAGAGGCAGGCTGCGCATTCTGTATTCCGGCGATGTCAGCACCGTATGCAGCACCGCTGTACGAAATTGCGTCCTTGACAAGTGAAACTGCATTTTCCATCGATGCAGCGCGGCAGAATCAATGGCTCTGCCAAGGAGGGCATAGTATACAGCATGGAGAAAATCCTCGTTGCACAGCTCTTCAAACAGTCCATAGGATACACGGTCCGGGGCAATGGCTGCAAGCACGGCAAATACGTCTTCCGAGCAGGCAGGCTGCATATTGGCGGCATACAGGCGCGCAGCAGCAAGGCGATAGATGCGCAGGGCGGTACGAGTCGAATCAGCATGGGACATAGGAGAAACAACGGTTCCTTTCTGCGAGCAAACGGCTTACGGCGCGGCAGTGACCACTGCCGTCCAGGAGATCGGCTCATTGCGCGAAACTCCTGCCACGGAGTAGAGCCCCTGTCCCACGGGCAGCATAGCCTGTGCGGCAAAACCGTTTTCTTTCAACTCACGGTAAAACGTTTCCTTGGTAAAGCATACATCATAAAGCGGATACTGCCCCCATCCCTTTTGCAGGCGGCGTGGCAGCGCAAAGCGCAGATTGGGCACATTCAGCAGCAGGATGCCATCCTGTGCCAGTGCGCTGCGCAGCGATGCCCAAAGCTTTCTGCGGTCGCTGTAGGCAAAATGGTGCAGCAGATCAAACAGCGTGATGACATCATAGTGCCCTTTGATCTTGTCATAGAGCACATCGGTGGGTGCGGCGGTGCAATCGCCAAAGGGGGATAGCAGCGGAGCAATTCCACTTTGCGCAGGGCTCAGGTCGAGTATGGTCACTGCGCCTTTGCCCCGCAGGAAATATTGCAGCAATCCCGTGATGCTTTGCTGCTGCATCAGCACATAGCAATTCTGGGGATAGGGCAAGGCATCAGGGGATACTGCTTGTGCATCTGCCTGACGCTCATAGTAGGCACGCAGTGCGGAATGTCCCTTGATGAGATGCTGATTTTCTGCCTTGAGCTGCCTGTCCCACTCGCTGAGATGTATCAGACCGTAGGGCAGATCATTTGCAGCGCGCTGCTCTGCCAGCGCAACAAAGCCACGATCTTCTCCGATGACAAAGGGGCGGCGAAACCCAAGTTGCTGCATTCCGTCGGCAGCCATATCGGAATCCACACAGCAGCAGTGCAGGTCGTAATCGCACAAATGCAGCAGATCCTGCATTAAGCTGCCGCCAAGGCCCTCAAAGGGCTTTTGCCCTACCAGGCGCAGCAGCAGATTTTGCATCAGCAGGCAGCCCTTACCTGCGTTGGCAATGGCAGTAGTAGTATCGCAGAGAATGACCAATGCAGGCTTGCATGCCTTGATCATTTGCGGCAGCAGCGGTTCGGGTACGGTGCTGCAATCGCCCAGTGACTGTACCGCAGTACCCTCTTTGCAGAGGGAAATCAGCCGCACGGGATAACGGCTTGCGTTTTTCAGCAGTGCATACAGACGCTGCGCCTCACCGGCAACGGCTTTGTCCGCAGATTGCAGATCCGGACACAGGATCACCAACGGACGGTTTTGCGGTGCTTCGTCACAGGCGGTAAGCGCTTGGAGCAGCTTATCATCGTACTGTGTTTTCAGCTGTGCCAGTGCATCCCGCAACGCCACAGTATCGCCGGCATTTTTGACTGCCTGCAGCTGCATAAACAAATCTTCCTTGGAAAGTCCTGCAAGCTGTGTCATGGGCGGCACACCTGCTACGGGACGGCTTGCAGGGTCGGCAGCGCAGAGGGCGCGGTCCAGGTAGGTTTCGGTATCCGCCAGTGCAGCCTGCCACAGATGCTGATTGCGCGCAAGAGATTCTCTCTGCTCACGAATGGTTTCATTGAGGCGATGCTGTGTTTCCTCCAGTGCGGCCTGCTGCACCAACAGTTGTTGATGCAGTGTGGCAAGGGCATCGGCTGCGGCGGCATTGAAATCGTTCTGCGCCTGCCCAAAGGGACGAACATACCAATCCGTCATTTTTTGTCCTATGCGCTTCATCATTTTGCCCTTGCCCTGGGGCTCGGCGGCGGTGAAGCTCTCTTTGCAGGCATTGACGCTGCGGATCTTCTGTTCTCTGCTATCATCTTGTTTCATTGCTGAAACCTCCTTTTCTTTTTACATCTTTTGTTTTATGTTCCAGTGATGCGGTATATGCACCACGCCGTTTTCTGCACTTGTGCGCCGTACTGAAAAGCGCAACAGCTGATGCCTTGCATCGTAGAGCACACCGTTTTCGGCGTCCCGCAAAGCTGCATCCAGCCAGTAATCACCGCTTGCCAGTGCTGTGGGAGAAAATTCCAGTTGCAATGTGCCCGTTTGCGACAATTTTATTGGTGCAAGACCCTCGCGCTGTGTATTACTGCTCCAGCAAAGCAGTGCATCTGCGCGGTAGATTGCCACAGTAGCTGCCGCACAAAGCGGAATATCCCCATCGGCTTGATACTGTAATGTCAGCGTAAGCGGCTGTGTGCCTTGGCATTGGGTGATGACATTGCCTTCTGCATCACAGAGTGCAGCATTTTCCAGATGCACACTGCCGGTTCTCTCCACGGGTTGCCGGATGCTCTGAGGCTGCATGGATTCCAGATATTGTGCATGAACCTGCCCGGGCAGTCCGTCCATGACGATTTTGCCGTTGGAAAGCCAGATACTGCGGTCACAGATACGTGCAAGCTGTGCCATGCTGTGGGATACGATGAGAATGGTCACGCCCTGGGCTTTCAGTTCCTGCAAACGCCGCATACATTTTGCCTGAAACGCTGCATCACCCACCGCAAGGATTTCATCAATGAGCAGTACATCTGCGCCCACATGAATGGCAACCGCAAAGGCAAGGCGCATATACATTCCCGAGGAATAGGTGCGCACGGGTCGGTCAATGGAATCGCCCAGATCTGCAAATTGCATGATATCCTGCAAGCGCGCTGTGATTTCACGGTGCTGCAGCCCGAATATGGAAGCATTGGTGTAGATGTTTTCTCTGCCCGTCATTTCGGGGTGAAAGCCTGCGCCAAGCTCCAGCAGAGAGGAGACTCTGCCATGCACTTCCACGGTGCCTGCATCGGGATACAAAATGCGGCTGATGAGCTTCAGCAATGTGGATTTTCCGCAGCCGTTTTTGCCGATGAGCGCGACTGCCTCGCCCTTTTTGATCTGCAATGAAACATCATACAGTACGGTATGATTGCGGTATCTGCGCCGATGCCGGAAAAGCATGGTATCCTTGAGGGTATTGCTGCCATCGGCGTATACCCGAAAGTGCTTTGTCAGCCCTGTGACCGTTACGGCAAGGCTTTGTTCGCTGTTAATATCGCCAGCCATTACAGCACCTCTGCAAAACGCCGCTGCAGCTTCTCAAACAGCCATGCTCCGCAGGGCAAGAGCACTGCCGCAGAAAGCGATCCGCGCAGCAGAAGCGAAGCTGCAGGCACCATGCCGTCATAGAGGATATTGCGGTAGGCAAGCACCAGCGGTGCCATGGGGTTGAGCAGATAGAATTTCCGCCACTGCACAGGTATCAGATCCATGCTGTAGACCACAGGAGTCAGGTACATCAACGCCATGCTGAGTACGCCCATCATATGTTCCAGATCGCGCCAATATACGGTCAGCGATGCGGTAATGAGATTCACCCCCAGTACCAGAAACAGTTGAATCAGCATCACAAGGGGCAGATACAGCAACGCTTCCAGGGAAACGCCTCTGCCCGATAGGAGCAATACGGCAAACACGATGACAAACGCAAACAGCATATTGCAAAAGCTGCTGAGCGTATACGCAACGGGCAGTACCGCCCGGGGAAAATAGATCTTTTTTATCATGTTTTTCTGGTCAAGGATCAGCCTTGCCCCTGTGGTCAATGCCGAGGAGAAGAAGATCCACGGCACCAGTGCCACAAATAAATGCAATGCGTAGTCTTTGACGCCGCTGCGCATGATCTGCGAAAAAACGACGGTATATACAAGCAGCTGCAACAGCGGATTCAGAAATGTCCATAAAAAGCCCAGCACGCTGCCCTTGTATCTGCCCTTTAAGTCCTTGCGTACCAGACTGACAATCATCTCACGATAGCGGTAAAGCTCAAGCACCTGCTGCATCGCGGCCACCGCCTGTTTGCATCTGTGCCCGATGAAACGCGAGCATCTCTCTGATCGTATCGCCCAGGGGAATTTGCGGCTGCCAGCCTGTTTCACCAGTCAGGCGGTGGATATTGGCACACTGAAAGGGCATATCCACAGGGCGCACACGGTTGATATCGGTCTGCACGGTAAAAGGCACGGAGCATTCTTCACGCAACAGATCCACCATGGCAGCCAGTGTGACCGCCTGCCCGCTGCCGACATTGTAGCACCGCCCTGATGTTCCTTTTTCCGCAAGGGTCACATAGGCGCGTACAATATCGCGCACATCGGTGAAATCTCTGCGCCCATGCAGATTGCCTGTATGCAGCACGGGCGATTGTTTGCCGCATTCCATCGCGGCTGCCTGTTTGCAGAAATCAGAAAGGGCAAAACGGGGGGGCTGCCCTGCGCCGATATGGGAAAATGCTCTGACAGCAACCACATCCAGCCCGTAAGTCTTGTGATATGCCATGGCAAGCTGTTCTGCGCAAAGTTTGGTGGCACCGTAGAGATTCACGGGACAGAGGGGTTCATCTTCTGCCATGGCAAACAGATTGGAGCGCGGCATACCGTATTCTTCCGCAGAGCCGATGAGCATGAGCCTGGCCTTGGAACGCTGCTGCCGCATGGCTTCCAGAATATCCAGCGTACCCTGTACATTCACTGCCAGTGTATCGTAGGGGTTTTCCCATGCGGCAGTGACCGAGCTTTGCGCTGCCAGATGATAGATCACATCGGGGGTTGTTTTTTCTATGATGTCCGCAACCGCCTTTGCATCAGGCAACAGCAGATCATATACCGCTGCCGCATGGGGCAGTGCAGATGGTTCATCGGGGTGTTTGGTTGCAAACACCGTTGCTTCGTATTCCTTTGCCAGCAGCGTAAGCAGATACTTTCCCACAAAGCCGCCTGCACCGAATATCAAAATACGCAAGACTTAGCTCTCTTTCCCGAATGCCCTTGGGGGCAAATCGTCCAGTAAAACAGATTTTCGTCTTTCCAGTACCGTTTGCAGCGCAAACGCTTGCTTTACACGGTCTTTGGCAGCCTTGCCGTACCGTTTGCACAGGGAGGCATCTCCAAGCAGCAATGCCATGGCATTGCATAATGCTTCTGCATCGCCGGCAGGTACAGTCAGTCCGGTTTCACCGTGCAGACTCACCTGCGGCACACCCGTGGGCAACGCCGTATTGATGACAGGCTTGCCGCACGCCATGGCTTCCAGTTGCACCAACCCGAAGGCTTCGCTGTTAGCAGTGGAGGGCAGCACAAACAGATCGCAATCCTTGAAAGCTGCACGCAGTTCGGGTTCCATGCGTCTGCCGAGAAAATGCACGCTGTCCGCAATGGCAAGGCGATGTGCAAGCAGTTGCAGCGCGGCTTTTTCCTCTCCCTCACCGATGAGAAACAGTTCGCACGCAGGCGATTGGGGCAGCATCGCAAAGGCTTTCAGAAGCACATCTGCGCCCTTATAATATACAAGCCGCCCCACAAACAGGATCTTTTTGGCGTGGGGCACGCGCAAATGCCGCTGCAATACAGGCTGGTAGGGTGTATCGTCATACAGTTTGGTATCAATGCCGTAGGGGACGACCGCACATTTTTCGCGGTAGGGCTGCAATGTTGCATTGCGATCAAGATATGCCTGTGTTGCAGTGATAATGACATCGGCGCGGCGCAGCAAAGCGTGCATTATCGGCCGATATGCCACACGCAGGATTCTCTGCCGCACGATATCGCTATGCCATACCACCACAACCTTGCCGCGGTATCCCGAAAGGATGCAGGCAAGGTCTGCAAGGGGAAATGGCAGATGCAGTTCTACCACATCAGCAACCATGACCTTGCGGCGAAACGCCGGGAGAAATGACATGGAAACCGGACAGGAACGAAAAGTGCCCAGACTGCCGCAGCGATACACTTTTACGCCGTTGATGCAGTCTTTTTCGGCGGCACCCATGGTATCGCGGCAGGTGAGTACCGAAACCCTTGCCCATTTGCGCATTCCCTCGGCAACCTGCTGCATGACAGTTTCTACACCGCCGATATGGGGGGCATATGCCTTGCCCACGATCAGCAAACGGGGTTTTCGGTTGGCGGCTCCCATGTGCAGCGCGCTCCTTTCAGCAGATCTTCATAAATCGAATACAGGCGTATTGCAGCAGCCTGCCATGTAAATCGTCCCGCACGGGCAAAGCCCTTTTCCCGCAACCGCTGCCGCAGTGCAGCATCGTTCAGCACGCGCTGTATGGCATCTGCCATTTGTCTGACGCTGTAGGGATCAAATTGCAGGGCAGCCTTGCCCACTACCTCGGGCAGCGATGCCGCACGGGAGCATACTACGGGGGTACCGCAAGCCATTGCTTCCAGCGGCGGCATACCAAAGCCCTCGTATAGCGACGGAAACACAAAGCATTCCGCCCCCGAATACAACGCTGCAAGATCATCGGCAGGAACATAGTCGGTGAACACGATCTGACCGCAGTCACAAAGCGGCTTTGCCGCACGCAGAATGTTACCGCAATGCCAGCCCTTGCCTCCTGCCAGTACCAGTCGCGGAACATCCAATCGGTCATGCAGCAGCAGCCGGTATGCCTGTATCAGCCGCAATAGATTTTTCCGCGGCTCGATGGTGCCCAGATACAGGATATATTTTCCTGCAATGCTGTGCCGATGCTTGACCCTGCGGATGATGCCCGTATCTGTGACAGGATAAAAGCGGTTGCGGTCGATACCGCAGTACAGCACCTTGATCTTATGGGAAAGCTGCGGGTAATACGCTGCGATCTCTCTGGCGGAAAAACGGCTGTCCGTGAGGATACAGTCCGCCCTTGCCATGGAATCCTGTAAAAATGTCTGCAGCATCAGCCGTGTACGAAGCCGCATGGTTTCGGGATACGCACGGATTACCATATCGTGTACGCTGACAACGGTTTTGCATTGCATTCCATGGGGAATGATATAATTGAAAAAATGCGCAATGTCCGCATCGGTTTGCAGCGATGTGCGCCTCAGTGATGCGTATAGTCTATCTTTGGCAGAAAACCGCAGCAGATCATATTGCGCCTCAGGGTGCAGTTGCTGCATGGAATGCATCAGCGATGCAGCATAATTGCCAATGCCTGTTGGTTCTGAAAGAGTTGCCGCCGTGGATTCAAAGGCAATGTGCATGGAATTCATGGCAACTTGCCCTGCACCAGTGCCAAATCATGTGCCACCATACGGCTTACCAGCTCCGTAAACCCGATTTCTCTATGCCAGCCCAGCGCTTTTTCTGCCTTGGTGGGGTCACCAAGAAGCAGCTCGACATCTGCCGGACGGTAAAACTGCGGATGGACCGTAACGACCGTCTTGCCGTTTGCCTTGTTGATGCCCTTTTCTTCATAGCCGCTGCCCTGCCATGCAATATCGATGCCTGCTGCGGCAAAGGCAAGCTGTGCAAATTCGCGGACGGTATGGGTTTCACCGCTTGCTACCACATAATCCTCCGGGGAGGGCTGCTGCAGCATCAGCCACATGGCTTTGACATAATCCGTTGCGTGACCCCAATCGCGCTTTGCATCCAGATTCCCCAGTGCCACTGATTCCTGTAAACCTGTTGCGATGCAAGCCGCCCCGTGGGTGATCTTTCGGGTGACAAATTCCATGCCCCGTCGTTCCGATTCATGATTGAACAGAATGCCTGCGCAGGCGTATAGCCCGTAGCTTTCGCGGTAATTTTTGGTGATCCAGTGCCCATAGAGCTTTGCCACACCATAGGGACTGCGGGGATAAAAGGGTGTCTGTTCATTTTGCGGAATGGCTTGCACCTGCCCGAACATCTCCGAGGTAGATGCCTGATAGAATCGGGCATTGGGTACGGTGGCGCGCATCGCCTCTAACAAATTGACAACGCCCAGTGCATTGATTTCCGCGGTGCTGACGGGGGTATTCCAACTGACAGCCACAAAGGACTGCGCCGCCAGATTGTAGATTTCATCGGGTTTGCAGGCGGTAAGTGCCTGCGTCAGCGAAACACAGTCGGTCATATCGCCGTACAGCAGCGTGATCTTGTCCTTTAGATGGGCAATGTTGCCGTAATCCACGGTGCTTTTTCTGCGCCACAGACCGAATACACGGTAGCCTTTTTCCAGCAGCAGTTCCGCAAGATACGATCCATCCTGACCGGTAATGCCTGTAATGAATGCGGTTTTCATGAAAAATCTCCTTTACCATAATGAAAATCAATCTTTTTCATTCCCGATGCGGTTCGGATTTTTCACGATATCAGCGGCAACATTCCACAGAAAATGTGCCAAAGATGCGCCGGCATTTTTTTGTTCGTCAGATCGTGCAAGCCCGCAAGGCGGGCTTGGTGTGGTGTTGCCCTTACAGCAGATCGGCTCTGCCCTGTTCTCTGAGCATTTCTGTGATTTTCCGTACATTCTGTGCATTTTCCGCCGAGCAGGCAAGCACTGCATCATCGGTATCCACCAGTACGATATTTTCCAGCCCTACGGCAGCGATCAGACGCTTTCCGCCGTAGAATACGCAGTTTTTGGTTCCAACAGTCATGATATCGCCGTTGCGGTAGTTGCCGTTGGTATCCGTTTTTGCCACCCTGCCAAGGGCAGGCCAGCTACCCACATCGTCCCACCCGAAACCGGCAGGTATGGTATACAACTGTCCAGATTTTTCCAGTACGCCGTAATCCACCGAAACAGAAGGCAGTTTTGGAAATTCCTCTGCCAGTACGGCATCAAATTGCGGCGTATCGCATACTGCTGTGATACGGTCTGCGAAATCGGCAACGGCAGGCAGATGTGCCCGCAGCGCATTGCAGTATACCGAAGTGCGCCATGCAAACATACCGCTGTTCCACAAATATCTGCCGGAGCGCACATATGCCTTTGCGGTTTCCGCACTGGGCTTTTCGCAGAAGGCTTCTACACGGTATACGCCCTGCATTGCGGATTCGTCCTGCGTGAACTCGATATAGCCATAGCCCGTTTCGGGGTAGGTGGGCGTAATGCCCACTGTCACGAGATGCGCTCCCGTTGCGGCAGCATCCATTGCCTTGCGCAGGATATCTCTGCAAAGGCTGCGGTGCCGTATGATATGATCGGCAGGCAGCACCAGCATCACCGCATCGCCATGTCGTTTGCGAATGACCGCCGCTGCCAACGCGATACAGGGGGCTGTATTGCGCGCAATTGGCTCTGCCAATAGATTGGTTTTGGGCAGATCGGGCAACTGTTGTTTTGCCAGTGCCAGATGCTCTGCATTGGTGACGACATAGATGTGTTCACTGCGCAACAAACCGTCCAGCCGCCTGACGGTTTGTTGCAGCATGGTTTCGCCGTCATCGGTCAGCGATAAAAACTGTTTGGGCGCACGGTCTCGGCTACGGGGCCAAAAGCGTTCGCCCTTGCCGCCTGCCATAATGACAGCGGTAACGGTTGGTTTTTTCTGTTGTGCCATGGGACTGCACCGTCCTTTTCCTCAAAGCTTAAAATGAGAGCGCTGTCTGCGCTCTTTTTGTACAGTCCTTTGTATGGCACGGCGCGCCGCGGCATTGGTTCTGTGCGGCAAAATGGCGGTTCTGACCGTCATCAGTAAAATGCGTATATCCAGCAGCAGCGAATACTGCTCGATATACATTAAGTCCATCTTGAGTTTATCGGCAGGCTCGGTATCGTAGGTGCCGATGACCTGTGCGTAACCCGTCAACCCTGCTTTCACCCGTAGCCGAAAGGCAAATTCGGGGCAGAAGCGTGTATATTGCGCAGCAAGCTGCGGTCGCTCCGGGCGCGGCCCAACCAGTGACATATCGCCCTTCAGGATGTTCCACAACTGCGGCAGCTCATCCAGGCGAAACCGCCTGAGCCATCTGCCGACTTTTGTGATGCGTGTGTCCTGTTCTGCGGCGGTGACCGCCTGCCCCATGGTTTCTGCATCGGGTACCATGCTGCGGAATTTCAGCATCTCGAATACTTTTCCGCCCTCTGTCAGCCGTTGCTGCCGATAGATGATACTGCCGCCGTCCTCCGCGCGGATGGCAATGGCGCAGATCAGCCACAGGGGGAGTGTCAGCAGCATCAGCATTGCAGATATGATCACATCCGATATGCGCTTGATGGTTTTCTCCCCTGTGGAAAGCCCTGCATTGCGGCAAAGCAGCAGGGGGGTATCAAATAGGCGGATCTCCTCTGCACCCCGTAATAGGATGTCGGAAACATCGGGGGTAATATAGCAACGCAATCCCTGTGCATAGCAATATTCCAGCAGATCGTTGCGCCCTGCGGCAGGCAATTCACATAGGATCACGCCGTCAAAGCCTTTCAGTTTCTCACGGACTGCTTGCAGCCCTACGGCCATATCCACGCTTTCGCAGATCATGTACTTGTCCTGTCGCTCACTCATTTTCATGGCGAGTTCAGCAGCGTGACGTGCACTGTAGACGATCACCAGCCGCAACGGAGGGTATCGCCGCTGATAAACGCGGTGGATGATCGCCGACCAGAGAAGAATCAGCAGTGCATCCAGTACCGTAAGCGTAATCAGCGGCGGGGCAGGCAGAAATTTTCTGCCGATGATGCTGATCTGGATATAGGTGATGCAGTGTACAATGACCATGGCAATGCACTGGTTGCAGACCAGATGCACGCGCTTGAGATATCCGTAGTGCAGGCAGTCATAGGCGCGGAATAAGATCGCAGTCAGTGTAGCGTAATTCCAGATGACTGCCCAGTTGCCCCGACGAAAAAACGGCTGCACAATGGTATTCGCATAATACCCTTGCCATACATAGCCAAAGCCCACAATCAGCATCGAGAGCAGAAAAATTCCTGCGGCAACGGATATGAACGGGCGGTGCCGATGCCTTGTAAACCACAACCGCCGAATGAAAAACACCTCCCCCAGGCAAGGCAGGTTCCCCTACCGTATGACGGGAAGTATTACACAGCGGTTTTGACATCACCCCCGTAAGTCAGCTTCATTATAGCAAGTTTTTGATGATTCGTCAAGCAAAATACAACGCCCTTGCAATCTTTTTTGAAAGCAAGGGCGTTTGATGTCGTAAACTGTTAATTCAGGGGGAAAATGCAGCGAATTTCCGCAGGATTCAATAGGCGGAACTTGCCCAACCCGCCGCTTACGATGAGAATGGTTTTCCCCAAGTTGTATCTGCCTTTGGCAAAGGCTGGGAAAAATTTCCGTTCGGGGGAAAGCAATCCGCCCACCAGCGGCAGGCGCACGATGCCGCCGTGTACATGGCCGCTGAGCACCACATCGGCACCCCATGCAGCATAGGCTTCGGCATACAGCGGATTATGGGCAAGCAAAATCGTGTGTTGAGGACATGGACCCAGTAATGCCTGTATTTCCTCTGTGGTACAGCGTTTCAGATGCCGGAAGCCACTGCCGTTGCGATAATTTGCCTTTTCCAGCGTCAGACCCGCAAAATGCACATCGCCAAGCTGTATGATCTCGTTTTCCAGCAGCCGGACATGATAGGTTTGCAAAAGCTTACGGAGGGCATCCCGTTGCGCTTCAGAACAGTCCAGCTCGTGATTGCCCCATACCATCAGCATCGGTGCGATATCTGCAAGCCCCCGCAGCAGGGCTTCCGTATCAGCAAAATCCGTTACATTGCGTGAGATCAGATCGCCGGTGAGTATGATATATTCCGGCCTTGCCTTTGCAACTGCCGCAATCAGACGATGCTGCCCCTTGCCGAACTGCCGCTTGTGTACATCGGAAACCATCACCATGCGCGGCACACGAAAGCCTGTTTCTGCTGTGGAAAGTGGGTTGTAGGCAGTGCGCAGCAGCAGATGGTTTTCCACAAGGGCATAGCCTGCCAGTGCCGCAGCGCATACCCCCAGAATACGCAATGCTGTTTTTTTCATGGGCGCGTCTCCTGCGCTTCGCGGTTGCGGATACGGCGGTTCTGTATCAGATTCACGAACGTTGCGATCAGATACATCGCCAGATTCATGATAATGACGCTTGCGCCTACCGCTGCATCCATCCACAGGGAAAGCAGCAGACCCAGTAAAAAGCAGCTCACCGAAACGATGACAGAAGTCACCACCACATGACGGAAGCTCTTGCACAGACGCATGGCGGTGGCAGCAGGAAAAATCATCAGGCTGGAGATCAGCAGCGCACCCATCAGCATCATGCCAAGCACCACGGTTACGGCTGTCAGCACGGCGATCAGCAGATTATAAAAGCGGACATTCAGCCCCGTTGCCCTTGCGAAGTTTTCATCGAAGGTTACGGCAAAGATCTTATCGTAAAAGAGGACATACACCAACAACACGCAGATGCTTAAGATGACGCTGAGGATGACCTCGCTTTTTGACATGGTCAGAATGCTGCCGAACATATAATGGCTCACATCGGTGGTAAGATTTGCCTTTGACGATACCAGAATGCCCACAGCCATTGCCGATGTAGAGAATAGCGCGATCGCCGTATCGCCACGCATACGGCTGCTTTCAGAGAGGCGCAGCAAAATATACGCTGCAACAATTACCACGGGAATGGTGACCTGCATGGGTGCCCACCCCATAGCAACGGCAATGCAGAGCGTGCCGTAGCCCACATGAGAAAGTCCGTCACCGATCATGGAGCAGCGTTTGAGCACAAGGCTTACGCCCAAAAAACTGGCACACAGGCTGACTGCAACTCCTGCGATCAGGGCAGGCAGCAAAATCACCGAGAGATATTCCGGGGTAAAAAATGCAGAAAGATCATTCATGGGTCGCACACCTCCTGATGAGAATCGACGCATCCCACGCAGCATTCGATATCCACAAAGGCTTTGCCTGCATCGCTTTGCAGATAATCTGCGCAGGAGCCGAAAAAGCTTTCCTTTTTGCCAATGTGCAGAATGGATTTTGCATGGCGCAGCGCACATTCCACATCATGTGTAACCATAATGACCGTAATGCCGTGGTCACGGTGCAGATGCTCCAGAATACCGTAAAGTTCAGTGGTCACCAGTGGGTCAAGGCCTGTGGCAGGCTCATCCAGAAGCAGGAGCTTTTTGGTGGCGCAAAGGGCTCTTGCCAGCAGAACGCGCTGTTGCTGCCCGCCGGAAAGTTCACGGTAGCAGCGGTCAGCAAGTTCGGTGATGCGCATACACTTCATCTGCTCCTCCGCACGGGCGCGGTCTTGTTTGGTATAAAAGGGGTGCAGTTTACGACTGTTCAAGCAGCCTGAAAGCACCACTTCGCGCACCGATGCAGGAAAATCACGCTGAATCATACTTTGCTGCGGCAGATAGCCGATCTCACTGCGCTTCAAGCCGTCCCCCAGGATCAGCCTGCCCTCATCGGCGGCTTTCAGCCCCAGCAGACATTTCATCAGGGTACTTTTGCCCGAACCGTTTTCGCCCACAATGCAAAGATAATCGCCTTTTTGCACTGAAAAGCTGAGGTGCTCCAGTACCGTGGTGGATTCATAGCGCAAAGTCACATTCTCGCAGGAAAGATATGCCATATTACTGCAACGCCTCCTTGAGCACGGTGAGGTTTTCTTGCACAAATGCCTGAAAATGCTTGCCGCTTTCAAATTCTTCACGGGTCACATTATTGCAGGAATGCAGCATGGCGGCTTCTGCACCGGTTGCCTCACAGATTGCATCGGCAATTTTGCGGGAGGAGTTTTCCAGATAGAACACGGTGCCGATTTGTTTTTCCTTGACCGTCGCGATCAGAGCGGAAAGGGTTGCCGCAGATGCATCCGTATCACTGGTGCAGCCTGTAAATGCAGCTTCGTAGGCAAAGCCATAAGCTTCTGCCAGATACAAAAACGGAAATCTGTCGCCGAACACCAGTGGCTTGTCTGCGGCAGTATCGGCAAGGGCGCGGTATTCGGTATCCAGCCGTTTGAATTCCGCGCATAGCGTCTCTGCATTCTGTTCACACACCGCTGCATTTTCGGGAGAAAGTGCTGCAATTTTGTCTGCGATCGCTTCTGTCATGGCAACAGCATTGCGTGGTGCCGTCCAGATATGCTCATCATACTCTGCAACACTTGCCGCGTCAATGTCATGATCGTGTTCCTCGTGATCGTGGGTGGTGGCAATCGGCGTGACGTAATCCATCAGCCGCAGATTTGCCTTATCACTGCGCGTTTTCAGCAGATCCTCAACCCACACTTCAGATGCACCGCCGATATACAAAAACAAATCGCAGCTTTGAATTGCTGCCACATCGGCAGGGGAAGGTTCATAGGAATGGCTTTCGCCACCAGGCGTCAGCAGCAATTTGACATTGCACTGCACATCGAAATGCTCGGTCAGTTGCAATGCGAAATCGTAGCTTGGGTAAACGGTTGCCACAACGGTCAGCGTTTCTTCATCCGTTTGTGTGGAATCGCAGCCGAAAAGGACTGACGTGCATAGCATGGCTGCTGCACAAAGTGCGGCAAATTTTTTCAACAATTGCATCATGTGGGATCCTTTCTGATTATCGTGGGGCAGATTTGGTGCTGCTGGTACTGCTGGTACTGCTGGTACTGCTGGTACTGCACTGTTTGCATATGCCGTAGAATGTGGTGCGTTCCGGCGCAACGGTAAAGCCGTGGTCGTTTTGCAAATGTGCGGTAATCTCCGCAAGATGGTCGCAATCCAAATGAATCAGCACGCCGCACGCAGTGCATTTCAGGTGAAAATGGGCGTGGCAGGTGCCAGCCTTTGCCGCCTCACCGCCATATTGCCAGCAAGCGGAACTGCGGTCATCGGTGATATACCGGCGCAGCAAACCGCCCTGCTCCAGTCGATCCAGTTGGCGGTAAACTGTTGCCGCCCCGATGGGTGCGCCGTCGGCAACCATTGCCTGTACGATTTCTGCGGCGGTGAAATGGCGGTCGGGGTGCGCTTCAAAATACGATAGGATACGTGCTTTCTGCTTGGTCTGATATCCTGTTGTTTTTTCTTCCATAGAGTCACGCCCTTTCATCAAATTGAAAATGAGATTCAATATCAAATTTATGATACCACAATTTCGGCTGTTTGTCAAGTACCGCATTGGATTTTCCTGCATTGCCGTGTCACGAAAACGCAAAAAGACGGGTAGCCATAAAGAAGAAAATCCTGAGAATCGAAAACTTCTCAGGATTATGTTTTATATGCAGTTCGGCAAAACAGAACTTGTTAATCTGTTACGCTTTTGAACTCGTACAATCGATACATCTTTTTGGATACGTTCCCTGCATAAACCTTCCTAAAAATTGCCCTTTCCATACCTTGCAATTCCTCTATCAAAGTTTCTGGCGCCATCTCATGCTCTTGCACAAAGGATAATCCAGTGTTCACTTCCAGTAACCTTGGTTCATCTACGCCGTATACAGTTGCCACTCCCACATCATTAATGGGGTTTTGATACTTTGATATTTGAGCTGAGAAAACCGTGTAACAGTCCATCAGAATGCGAATATTGGAAAAATGGTTTCTTATAGTTCTCAACAGTCGTTTCAATTCATCTGGATGAATATACATACTCACCCCTTCCATCACAATAATGGCATTTTCAACTTCAGGTATGTTTCCAATCCACTCAGAATCTCTTACATCTGCCGAAAGCATATGATAATATTCGCTCTCAGAATAATAGCGTTTACGCTCCCTGATCACATCAGGAAAATCTACATCATACCATAAAAGATTCTTTGGTTCAACTCGAATAATCCTGCTATCCATACCACAACCAATATGAATAACAAGCGGATTTTCAGTGGCAGCCATCTGCTTTTTCAACCACGCATCAAATACTGCCGAACGCATTCCCATATAGTAAGCAAGCCATTTTGATTTAGACTTCCCCTTAAGCGGAAATCCTTCCTTTTCCCATATTTCTTCCGCTTTCATATCTTGCAGGATAATCCCTTTTCTGCTCACATAGGCTTTTCCATAGAGTGGGATATATAGTGTCTTATTTACATTGTCCATCTCATTAGACTCCATCAAATTCCGATTTATCAGTCTGCTTATTATAACACCACTTACATCAAGAGTCAATATCGTAAGCAAGCGCAAAGCCACTTTTGACAAGAAAATCAAAAGCGGCTTTTATGCAGTCACGAAACATTACTTGTTCTTGAACATCACCTTGCGCTCAATCGCCTTGATAATTTCCACAATCGGAACGATCAGTGCGGCAAGGCCAACACCCATCAGGTATTGCGCGGGGGTGAGGGCTGCAAGAGAAAAGAGCGAACGCAGTGCCGGAACGAACAGCAGCGGCACAGTCAGCACCACAGAAAAGCCGATGGCGAAGATCATTGCCTTGTTGTGGCTGTGCATCTTGAACACCGAGTTGTACAGGCTGCGCATATTCCATGCATGGAACATCTCGCAGAACGAAAGGGTGAGAAATGCCATGGTATCGCCTGCCGCAGGGCTGGTCTGTGCGCCAATCACGTATGCCGCCAGCGTCAGCACGGCAATGACAATACCCTGCCACAGCAGATTGATGCCCAGACCCTCTGCAAAGATATGCGCCTTGCTGTCACGAGGTTTACGGTTCATGATGCCGCGCTCGGCAGGCTCCATGCCCAGTGCAATGGCGGGGAAGGTATCGGAGATCAGGTTGATCCACAGCAGGTGCACAGGCTGGAAGATGGTGAACGCGCCGCCTGTCAGACTGCCCAGACCAAGGGTAGCGACCAGAATACACAGCACCTCACTGAGGTTACTGGAAAGCAGAAACTGGATCGCCTTGCGGATGTTGTCGTAGATTCTTCTGCCTTCTTCCACCGCATTGACGATGGTTGCAAAGTTATCGTCGGTGAGTACCATATCGGCAACATTTTTGGTAACATCCGTGCCGGTGATGCCCATACCCACGCCGATATCTGCACTCTTGATGGAGGGTGCGTCATTGACGCCGTCACCGGTCATGGCAGTGGTTTTGCCAAGCTTGCGCCACGCATTCACGATGCGCACTTTATGCTCGGGCTGCACACGGGCATACACGCTGTACTCGGTGACCCTGGATTCGAATTCCGCATCGGGAATCGCATTCAGCTCTGCACCGGTCAGTGCCTGTTGCCCCTCTGCGAGAATCCCCAATTCCTTTGCAATAGCAACTGCGGTATCCTTGTGATCGCCGGTAATCATCACAGGGCGAATGCCTGCGCTGCGGCAAAGATCAATTGCGGGCTTGACCTCGGGGCGCACAGGATCAATCATACCGGTCAGACCAATGTAGATGAGGTCTTTTTCCAGTGCTTCGGGTTTGATCTCATCGGGCAGTGCGTCATATTCGCGGTAGGCTGCCAACAGTACGCGCAATGCGTTATCTGCCATTGCCTTGTTTTCCGCCAGGATATTGGCGCGGTCGGCATCGGTCATGGGGCGTACCGTACCGTTTTCCAGAATGCGGGTGCAGCAGCGCAGAGCTTCATCAGGCGCACCTTTTGTATACTGCACAAATCCGCCGCCCTGCTTGGCGTGTACGGTAGACATCATCTTGCGCATGGAATCAAAGGGAGCTTCCGCCGTACGGGGCGTTTCCGCTTCCATTTCATATTTGCGCAAACCCAGCCTATTGGCATATGCTACCAAGGCTGCCTCGGTGGGCTCGCCTGTTACGGTACCATCGGCATTCAGTGCAGCGTCGCAGCACAGTGCCATGGCTCTGCCCAGAAGCTGCTCATCGGTTCCGCTGTGTCTGACAACGGTCATTTTGTTCTGGGTGAGTGTACCTGTTTTGTCGCTGCAAATGACCTCTGCACAGCCCAGTGCCTCAACGGCGGTCAGCTTGCGGATGATGGCATTGCGCTTGGACATATTGGTGACACCGATGGAAAGCACCACGGTGACCACGGCTGCCAGTCCTTCGGGGATGGCTGCAACTGCCAGACTCACCGACAGCATAAAGGATTCGAGGAAGGAGGGGAGTGTTACGGCATGGGTCTGCGTGTATTCTCTGACCACATTCAGACCGAGAATAAAGATGCAGATGCCGAGCACCGCAAAGGATAAGATCTTGCTAAGCTGGTCGAGCTTTTTCTGCAAAGGCGTATCATCGTCCTCGGCAGTGGCAATTGCCGTTGCGATCTTGCCCATTTCGGTTTGCATACCCGTAGCGACAACCACTGCCTTTGCTCTGCCGTATGCAATGGTAGAGCCCATATACAGCATATTTTTGCGGTCGCCAAGGGGTACTTCATCGCCAGTGAGCACATCGCTTGCCTTTTCCGAAGGGACACTTTCACCGGTGAGGGCGGCTTCCTCTGCTTTCAGTGCGGCAGCTTCAATGATACGGCAATCTGCCGGAACACTGTCGCCTGCCTCCAGATTGACGATATCACCCACCACCAGTTCTGCACTGGGCACTACCATGGCAACGCCGCCGCGGAGGATTTTGCTATGGGCAGCACTCATTGCCTGTAATGCAGCGATGGCTGCCTCTGCCTTATTTTCTTGATACACACCCAGAACGGCATTGGCGATGACCACCGTCAGAATGATAAATACATCGGCTTCCAGCTTGCCCTCGGCGATCACGCCTGTAATACCAGAGACCACCGCAGCCACCAACAGCACAATAATCATGGGATTCTTGAACTGCTCCAGAAAACGCATCAACAACGATTTTTTCGGCGGTTCCTCTAATTTGTTTGCCCCGTTTTTCTGCAAACGGACAGCAGCCTCCTCAGGGGAAAGACCCAGTTCATTGCTGCCGACCTCTCTCAGTACCTCTTCTGCCGAAACAAGATAGTGCTTCATAGTGATAAAAAACCATCCTTTCTCCATACGCTGCGGGCACTAAAATCAAAAAAGACTTCCGCTTGTGCCCTTTACACGGAACTGCAAGCGAAAGTCTTGCCAATTTTATCTCATGCGGCTGCGACCGTATCGGCACGCAGCGACCTGACGCAATGAAATCCGAGCAGAATGTACAGAGCTCGGCGGCTACTCCCTTTCAGCGATAAGTGAAAGTATACCATATTTTCCTATGGTTGTCAAGCGATTTCTTCGTATCTGCGCGATTTTTCGGCTTTTGGCGGTAGCACCGAACGGATAGGTATATATTTTGTGCAAGATATCCAAGGCATAGGGAAACAAGGCTGCCTGTGACAATAAAAAAGAACACTTCCTGCATGAGAAAGTGTTCTTTCATGTTGAACAAACAGTGTGGAGTGTCTGTAACATGATACAAAAGCCGTTTGCATCTGATTTTGGTTGCATGATGGTTGCTGGAAGGTAACTGTGCGAATTCTTCATTACTCATTCTGGGTTGCTAGGGTTGCAAATGGCTTGAGCCTCCTTTCAAGAGATGCGGCATTTTGTAACGACATTGATCGTACAAGCACAATACTGAGCGCGACCCTGTGCTACTGTTGATTGTAGCACATTTTTGTCGGTTTGTCAATACTTTTTGCGGCGCGAATTTTGTCGCGGAACAACGAAATTTGTCGAATGCTGTCGCGCTTGCCCATGACAGTTGACGCAAAACGGCACATTTTGCATTCTCCGGCAGAAATATTGTGCTTTTTCAGAAAACAGAAGAAACACAGCTTTGCAAAATTGTGCGCTGCGAAAGAACAGCTTTCCGCAGCAGACGCCTGTACGCGCTGTTGGGAGGTTGGATTTGCTTGTATGCAACAGATGCATCCAAAAGGCAGCCCTTTCGTGCCGAAGCGTATATCGGATGGTATTATTCCTTGGTCACCTCAAGTATTGGCATCATCATCATTCCTTTCTGATGATCATTATAGCAGAAAGGGAAAATGTCTGCCATGGATACGGCTTACATTTTCCCGTACATTCTTACATTTTTGTAAGGTTATTCAATTTCAAGCGCACGGGTTTCAAGGGCTATCTTGATGATCGTGCCCGTACCGTTGCTTTCCGCTTTGATCTGATGACCAAGCTGATTGCAAATACGCTTGCAAAGATAAAGACCAATACCGCTTGCTTTTTTATCCAGTCTGCCATTACAACCTGTGTAGCCTTTTTCAAATATACGGGGTAGATCTTCGGCAGCGACACCGATACCGGTATCTCTGATGCATAAGGTCAGCGGCGCTTCGCCGGATATCTCAATTGCGCCCGAGGGCGTATATTTCACAGCATTGGAAATGATCTGCTCAATCACGAAAAGAAGCCATTTTTCATCGGTGAGAACCCTTTTGTTCAGCGGCTCATAGATCAGCATTATCCGCCTGCGGATAAACTGAGAGGAAAATTTCCGCACAGCCTGTCGGATGATACCGTCCAGGTCATATTCTCTGATCACAAGGTCGCTGCTGTCACTGTCAAGGCGCAGATAGCAAAGCACCATATCCGCATACTGCTCGATTCTTTGCAGATTTTCCGTAAGCTCGCTGTATTCGGGGCTGTCCCCGCTTTGTAAAACAAGGTCCATTGCAGCAATGGGGGTTTTGATCTGATGTACCCACATCGTGTAGTAATCTTTCATATCGGAAAGCCTTTCGGCAGCTTGGTTTTCCAATGCCTTCAGTGCGTCGAAAAGCGTCTGGATAAGCCTTGTATATGCCTCCTCTATACCGTTTCGGGGCAGCGGTATATTATCGGCAGTCAATGTGATCTCCGCTGCAAGTCTTTTGAGAATGATGCGTCTGCGACGGTAGGAAAGATAATCAATGACCGTAAAATCAGCCCGAAAAAGCCGCTGAGTAATGCACCGTAAACCACAGGAGCAATCGGAAGCCGATACAGCGAAAAGACAAGCGCAAACAAGCCGCAGACAATTACCCAGGCCATGATATTTTTCCGGCGCGCCTTTATATATTCACCAAACAAGTTTGCTCACTCCACAATATAGCCCATACCCGATCTGGTTTCAATAAAGCCCGAAAGCCCCGATTTTTCAAGTTTTTTTCTCAGCCGCGATACATTGACGGTAAGCGTATTTTCGTCAACATAACTGTCAGTCTCCCAGAGCTTGTTCATCAGAAAATCCCTGCTCACTACCTTACCCTTATTTTCCAGAAGCGTGAGCAGAATACGGTACTCGTTTTTGGTAAGGTCGATTTTTTCACCGTTAAATGTGAGTGTCGCATCGGAAATATTCAGCATTGCACCCTTATGCGTAATCACGGTTGTTTCCGAACCGAAATCGTATGTGCGCCTGAGTATCGCCTGAATTTTTGTCATAAGAACGGTCAGGTCAAAGGGCCTCGCAATAAAGCCATCGCCGCCCATATTCATTGCCATTACAATATTCATGTTGTCCGAAGCCGATGACAGAAAAACCACGGGTACCTTTGAGACCCTGCGTATCTCTGAGCAGTGGTAAAAACCGTTGTAAAAGGGCAGCCCGATATCCATAAGCACAAGGTGCGGGGCATACTCGGAGAATTCCCCATGATATCCTTGAAATTCTCTGTGCATTTTGCTTGTAAGCCCCACTGTTCAAGATTGTTTTTGACAGTGTTTGCAATGGTTCGATCGTCCTCAACGATATATATCCGGTACATTGTCAGTCTCCCTTTTATGTATTGATCTCATCATAACACAAAATCATCTATCACACAACACATGAAACATCTTTTTCCCCGCAGAGGGCGCAGGTGCCCCAAAACCAACCATTCTGACACCCGCACAGGGTAGAGCATTGCAGGAAAAACATAAGCCCACCGTGTTGACAAGGGGTAGAAGAAGTGGTATAATACAAGAGAAGATACGGCTCTACAACATTCACAACGAAACGGATGTTGATGTATTCACAGCAGAAGAAATCGAAGCTGCTATGCAGTCATCTCCTATTGGCCGTAATGCTTCCAAGTATTTCACAGATGCTGGATTGTCTTTAGAGATGAATTACGATCTGAATGCTCCGGATGGAACGATGGGGTGGCTTTACGGTCGAGATATCACAGTATTCGTTGCCAACCATTCCGATGCAACGGAAATCTCACAAACCATTGTTCATGAAATTGCACATCACCAGTTCGGATGGACTGATACACAAGAAAATGAAGTGAATTGTATGATTTATGATTATCTTCATGCGCATGAAACAATTTCAGACCGTATGATTGCTGAGATTGTTGCAGATGTAAGGCGAGAATACGATTATTTACCGGAGGGAAATCTGTATGGGTATTGATATTAACCGTTTGAGACAAGGTGAACCCGTTATGTGTACTTTATGTAGCAAAGGACACTTGAAACCTGAGTACGACGTGCCGGCTGATAAGGCATCTCATTTCAAGTGCGATTATTGCAATGAAAAACTCATTCTTAATATTCGATTTTCAAAACCGTCTGAATAATCAGGCGGTTTTTTCATGCCCCTGTTTCGAGAGGAAGAAAGGAGAAAATACCATGGAAAAAATGACAGGTGAAATGTACCGTGCTCATCTGGAAGGCGCAATCAAAGTCTTGGATACCGTGTTGGATGAGCCTTTGTCAGCAGGTAATTATTTGGCAGCGTTCTGTGAGAGAAACCGTCTGATTGACAAACTGTATGCGTACGACAAATCCCATACACCGACAGCCGAAAGAAAATGAAGACGAATCCGCTTTGAGAAATCAAGGCGGCTTTTTCATACCAAAAACAAGAAAGTGAGGAATTTACAATGGAACTGAAAGATACCATTACACTGATGCAGTCGGATGACTACAAGGACAGACTCAAGGCTGAGTATTGGCAGACCAAAATCCGCTACGAGAAATTGAAAGCGGATAATACGAAACAGGAAATTCTGTACCGAACAAACCCGTTTCCTACCGAGAAACACGAGGATGTTGTGCGTCGCCAACTCATGAACACTCAGCAACATTGCATGGGCGAATATCTGCATCTACTTGAACTTCGTGCAGAACTTGATGGCATCAAACTGTAATCCGAAATTCAATATCGTACAAGCACTCTGAAAAGGGTGCTTTTTTCATACCCCGAAAGGAGAGTACCATGCAACAGACGAGAGCCAGACCTAATATCCGCCCCGACCACAACGGCACCCAGCGTGCGCAGTTTGAGTCCAACAAAAGAATCATCCCCGCGTGTGCGGGGAAAAGTGGCCGAGTGGTCAACCGTACCGCGCCGCACCAGGATCACCCCCGCGTGTGCGGGGAAAAGCGATTGCCTGCGGTTTTCCACGATGAAAAGTTGGGATCACCCCCGCGTGTGCGGGGAAAAGCATTCTTTCATTTATGAGGGTATGAATATGGAGGGATCACCCCCGCGTGTGCGGGGAAAAGCTTTTCTGCTTATTCCATCGAACAAATCAAGAAGGATCACCCCCGCGTGTGCGGGGAAAAGTACGACAAACTGAGCAAAACCATAATCGTTATAGGATCACCCCCGCGTGTGCGGGGAAAAGGGGGACACTATGGACCAGCGTGGTTTTACGGAGGGATCACCCCCGCGTGTGCGGGGAAAAGTTTGACTCCGGCACGGCACCCGCTCCGGGGATGGGATCACCCCCGCGTGTGCGGGGAAAAGGTTCACAACGCCGCCCGCTGCACCGCCGCCCGAGGATCACCCCCGCGTGTGCGGGGAAAAGATGATGTTTTGGCAGAAGGAACATCAAATAGCAGGATCACCCCCGCGTGTGCGGGGAAAAGGTACACGATGTTTTACAACACCTACTGTGAGTAGGATCACCCCCGCGTGTGCGGGGAAAAGATTAAGGTTTTTAAGAAAGAATTATCCTGATTAGGATCACCCCCGCGTGTGCGGGGAAAAGGATTGTACAGCGAAAACGTGCGTCTTATACGAGGGATCACCCCCGCGTGTGCGGGGAAAAGTGTACTTTAGTTAAAAAATTATAATAGAACAAAGGATCACCCCCGCGTGTGCGGGGAAAAGTTGCAAATGCATACGCTTCAGTGTTGTACCAAGGGATCACCCCCGCGTGTGCGGGGAAAAGATCGACTGCCTGTTTCATTGCATTTTTAATATAGGATCACCCCCGCGTGTGCGGGGAAAAGGAACGCAGATGTCAATGAAATTTCTGTAAACAGGGATCACCCCCGCGTGTGCGGGGAAAAGCAAGCGAGTTTGAAACCGTGTACTACTATGCCGGGATCACCCCCGCGTGTGCGGGGAAAAGTCCAAAACGATTGACGATACATCCACAGCAATAGGATCACCCCCGCGTGTGCGGGGAAAAGTGCTGTCGGGTCTGCACCAGATGCATTTGTCCAGGATCACCCCCGCGTGTGCGGGGAAAAGTCAAGGAGTTTTCAAGAATTTCCCTGTAAAATAGGATCACCCCCGCGTGTGCGGGGAAAAGTTGCAACGGCATCTGAAACAGGTTACAGGGTTAGGATCACCCCCGCGTGTGCGGGGAAAAGTTTTTTGCGATTTACAATCGGAACTGAATGCTAGGATCACCCCCGCGTGTGCGGGGAAAAGACTTAGGTGAATGTGTACGGATAACTGTATTTAGGATCACCCCCGCGTGTGCGGGGAAAAGATTCTGGAACGAATGTCATTTCTGGTATGAATGGGATCACCCCCGCGTGTGCGGGGAAAAGTCGGATAGTGCCGCGTTCTGTATTCAACATCTGGGATCACCCCCGCGTGTGCGGGGAAAAGTTTGCAAGCTGCAACAATTTGTAGTTATTGCTGGGATCACCCCCGCGTGTGCGGGGAAAAGGCAACACCATTCTTTGACGGTTTGCAATAGCCGGGATCACCCCCGCGTGTGCGGGGAAAAGTAGATGCTGCATATCCGCTGTGCGTGTGGCTAGGGATCACCCCCGCGTGTGCGGGGAAAAGTTTATAGCAAGATAGGTCTTTGTCCACTGTTTAGGATCACCCCCGCGTGTGCGGGGAAAAGGCACTTCCGCGAGCATTTGCTCAGCGGTAGCAGGGATCACCCCCGCGTGTGCGGGGAAAAGTTTGTTGAAACTGCTACCGTTTCCGTAGTACGAGGATCACCCCCGCGTGTGCGGGGAAAAGCCAGAAATTGATGCCCAAAGAGATTTGAAGAAAGGATCACCCCCGCGTGTGCGGGGAAAAGAAGGGGGGATAAGCATGGCAAATGAAAATGTCAGGATCACCCCCGCGTGTGCGGGGAAAAGTGCCTTTTGGAGATTTGTTACACTGTCAATCGAGGATCACCCCCGCGTGTGCGGGGAAAAGTGAAGCTTGGCTTGTCTAGTATGCTCTCAATTGGGATCACCCCCGCGTGTGCGGGGAAAAGTTTCAAGGTCCGTTGCTAAAGTGGTTTCTGCTGGGATCACCCCCGCGTGTGCGGGGAAAAGTAGACCATGGTAACAGTGTCACCAATGGAAATAGGATCACCCCCGCGTGTGCGGGGAAAAGCTACAGCCAGAAAGCTAGCTGTAGCCATACACGGGATCACCCCCGCGTGTGCGGGGAAAAGAAAAGATGTTTAGCGCGCTCCGGCGCGCTTCTAGGATCACCCCCGCGTGTGCGGGGAAAAGTAAGGTCGTTTCTGCTGTAAATGCTGATACTGGGGATCACCCCCGCGTGTGCGGGGAAAAGTAAACCATGGTGACATTGTCGCCAATGGTAAGAGGATCACCCCCGCGTGTGCGGGGAAAAGAAGCGGACGCGGTTATAAAAGACAGGTATGGTAGGATCACCCCCGCGTGTGCGGGGAAAAGTAAACCATAGTAACAGTATCACCAATGGTCAAAGGATCACCCCCGCGTGTGCGGGGAAAAGGCAAGCGCTTCATTCGCTTATGTCGCACTCTCAGGATCACCCCCGCGTGTGCGGGGAAAAGTTACTATAGTCAACGATACGGGAGCAAACGTCGAGGATCACCCCCGCGTGTGCGGGGAAAAGCCAATCGCAAAGACGGGTGGGATTTTTCACAAAGGATCACCCCCGCGTGTGCGGGGAAAAGACACAGAGGGCATTTGCTGTATAAGGGAGTGTAGGATCACCCCCGCGTGTGCGGGGAAAAGTCACAGAGAGAAAGGACTGAGATCATGTATAAGGGATCACCCCCGCGTGTGCGGGGAAAAGATCTTGTACTCTGCGCTGTCGGTGTGCAGTTTGGGATCACCCCCGCGTGTGCGGGGAAAAGTGCGGAGAAACAATTTGTGTATAAGGAGGAAGAGGATCACCCCCGCGTGTGCGGGGAAAAGGCACGGACTACCAGTACGACATC
>JAEDLR010000011.1 GCA_016295145.1 Oscillospiraceae bacterium | reverse complement strand
CGATGAGGACGGTCATGTGTTGATTGGCGGTCTGGTGGGCGGTCCTGCATTTAAGGGACACGATGATCAGACTGCACAGCTTGCAGGTTACCCCGAATTGATGGAGTACCATGCGTATCTCGATCATGTACAGGACTACTGCTGTAATGAGGTTTCCATTGATTACAATGCAGGTCTTGTAGGTGCGGCTGCCGGCTTGTATGCGTTCTACAAAACAGGCGAGCTTTCCACTAAGATCGAGGGCATTGAAACGGTGTACCTCCCTGATGGCTACAATGGCAATGCCAATACCAATACCAACAGCAATACCAATAGCAACAACAATTCCACATCCGAGCAGTCTAATACGACCACCACGAATGTCACATCTCCTGCACCGGAAGGTTATGCCGCACCGAATGGTTACTATCTGGCAGCGTATACCAGTCAGCAGATTCCGCCAAAGGGCAGCAGCATTTATCTCACAGGAGAGGCACTGAATATTGCCGATACCCCGATTGATCGGATTGTTTTCCAGTTTAATGCGCCCAATGGTGGCAGCTTCAACGGTGGAATTTTCCTGAACGGTGAGGGCGATGACAATACAATTGCCAAGTACAGCCAAGATAACCAAACCGTGACTCACGACTTTACGACGGCTACAACCATTCATACTTTGAAGGTGGATAGCTGGTGGCGTCAGAATGAAGTCACATTGAAGATTTTCTTCCTAGTGAAGGTCACGGGACCCGTAATTGTAGGTGCTCCCAAGGCACTTGACCTTAACGGTACCGCAAAGCTGACTGTAGCAGGGTTTACGGACAACAATGTTTCGTGGGCATCTGACCATCCAGAAGTGATTTCTGTGGAAAACGGTACCGTGACGGCTAAGAATTACGGCAAGGCAACCATCACAGCAACCAGTGGCACAGAAAGTGCATCCGTTTCCATTGAGGTGAAGCTGCCGATTTCCATCGACAAGACCATTTTGCGAAGCGGTGATACGGCTGAAACAATCACCACAGCAACGCTTACATCTGCGGATGGCGTAACCTATAGCGCATCTCCAGAGGGCATTGTTAACATCAGCGCGGATGGCGTGGTCACTCCTGTGGCTGGCGCGTCGGGCACCGTGAAAATCACGGCATCCAAAAACGGCGCAACATCCGATGCAGTGGAGGTTACCGTGCTGAAATCTTTGTCGGTTGATATGGTTACCATCGGTACAAACAGCCGCAAGGATATGGACGAAGTGCTTGCAGGTCGCTTGCAGGGGTTGGCAACATGGAATGTATCGGAGAGCGATGCATACACGGTCACCCCAAATGCCAGCGGCACGGTGATCACGGTAACCAACAGCAACAATGAAACGATTCTGACGCTGAATACCAAAACAGGTATCATATGCACATACGGTGCTGAGGGAATGGTCACGCTGACCGCAACCGATTCTGCCGACAGTGCCAGTGGCAATGTGATCGTGAATGTGAAGAAAACGCCTTATATCGCAGATATTCCCTCGCAGAAAACCAATCTCATCGGCAAAATTCATCTCACGGCAAACGGTGCAACGCTGGATTTGATTAATGGCGCAGGCATGAACACTGATCGTGTCCAACTGAGTGCTGCAAGTGCTACTGCGAGCTGGAGCGCGGTTCTTCAAAACCTCTGCCAATACGATGGAATGGGAAACAATTACTATTACTACATCGAGGAAGATGTTCCGGATGGAGGATTCAGTACTGTTTCCAGCCAGTATATGGTCAGCGGTTATACCAACAACGGTACGATGCTGAATGGAAAGGACCAGGATGCTGCAAGCGTATCTGTTACCAATGCACGGGCAGGCAATGTGCAACGCCCGTTACCCTCTGCCGGCGGAGAGGGCAGGACAAACATCTATGTTGTGGGAGTATTGCTCATGCTCCTCAGCGGCGCCGGATTCATCGGTCTTAAGCGTAGGCAGAGAAGCCAACGCAAAGGATAAAACACTGTAAGCGGTGGGGTGCCACTTGCACCCCGCCAGAATCAAACACTTTACACAAAGGAGATTTATTATGAAAGCAACAAGAAGACTGGCTGCTCTGGCTGCAGCTGCAACAATGACAGCTTGTATGGCTGTTCCGATGGTTACAATGAATGTTTCGGCGGCTGGCACGATCACAATTAACGAGCATGTGGGCGTTACATCTGAACTGAAAGCATTTCAGATTTTTACCGCTGAGACAAGTACAACTGGTGAGGGTGAAAGTCAAACCACGAACTTTGTCGTAACCGGTTGGGGCTCTGGCATTGATGTTTCTAAGCTGGCAACGGCATGGGCAAAGGATGCCACTTTGAAGGATTTGCTTGACTCTAACAAAATCACGAATGATGCAACGGGCGCACAGGCAGTTGCGGATGTTTTGAGCCAATATGGCAATGATAGTGATCAAGCCGTTGCATTTGCAAAGATTGCCGCCAGATGTACTTCAGGTGATGGTACAGCAAAGAACGCGGGCGAAGGCATCGTGTTTAGCGTGGATGACGGTTACTATATTATTGTGGACACAACGCCAGCTTCCAATGGCTTGTACACTGCTTATACGCTGGGTATTTTGAAGGTTGTTGACGGCAAGAATACAACTGCTGGTGTGAAGCGCGCATTCCCCACATTTGATAAGCAGATTGGCGATATCAATGATACCACCGGCGGTGACTACACCTTCGATGAGGCTGCTGACCATGATATCGGCGATCATGTACCTTTCAAGCTGATTGCAACGCTGCCCTCGGACTTTGATCAGTATACCGCATATACGCTGAAGTTCTACGATGACTTGCAGGCAGATGTATTTTCTCTGGATGCTGACAGCATCAAGGTAACATATAAGTATGATAATAATGAGAAAAAGGACGTAACAAATTGGTTTACGAAATCTATTGATTCTGCCGAAAACGACCTTGGCACGGATGGGAAGTTCCCGAGTAGCTCGCATACCGATGGCAATGTGGACTTTACCGTGAGTTGTGACAACATTAAGGCTATCGAGGGCATCACACTGGCAGTAGGCGGTCAGTTTACGGTTGAATACACAGCAACGCTGACTGAAAATGCAAATCTCGGTGCAACCGGCAACTGGAACGGTGCATATCTGGAGTACTCCAACAACCCCAACTGGGATGGCAGCGGTGAGGGCGATACTGATAAATCCCCTGTGGATTATGTTGTGGCGTTTACCTATCAGGCAATCGTCAACAAGATTGACGGTATTACAAAAGCGCCCCTTGCAGGTGCAGAGTTTACGCTTTACAAGTATGTGGGCGGTACAGAGGCAGATAACCTCATAGCGATTGGCACTGCAGATGCAAAGAATGTTGCCGGCACAACCTTTGAGTTCAAGGGCTTGGATGATGGCACGTACAAGTTGGTTGAGACAAAAGTTCCCGCTGGCTACACCGGTGCGGATGCTATTGAGTTCACCATCACTGCAGAGAAGCAGCAGATAAATGGTTCTGAGGCTCTGATCAACTTGTCCAGCGACAATGTAGCTGTACCCGGAGGCGCTGTGTTTGTTTTGAATGAAGAAGTTGACAAATATGTGGCTGGCGATGTTACGGGTGGTCTGTCCGTGACCATCGAGAACAAGAAGGGCTCGACCCTGCCTAGCACCGGTGGTATCGGTACTACGATCTTCTACGTAGTCGGCAGCCTGATGGTTGGCGTTGCAGGCGTGTACCTCATCGTGAAGAAGCGCATGAAGAACACCGAGCAGTAATTGCTGCATTGTTGCATATCAAACATATCTGACTGTGAACCTAATTTTGTCGGCGGCGGCACTTGCTGCCGCCGACCATTAGGGAGGAATCCATGAAAAAACATCTCAATACAATCACAACCATATTTTTTACCATCATGCTATTCGTGGGTCTCTCCGTGATGCTTTACCCGATCGTCAGTGACTGGTGGAATGCCAGAGTATCCAGCCGCGCCATTGAAAACTACGAGCAGGTGATCGCCGAGGTGGATACCGGCGAAACCGATGCCATGCTGGAAGCGGCACGTCAGTATAATCAGCAGATCGTGGCGCTGTCCGAACCTTTCAGCGAATATACAAAAGTGCCCGGTTATGATGACATTTTGGATGTTTCCGGCACGGGCATTATGGGTTATATTTCCATTCCGCTGATTCAGGTGGAGATTCCCATTTACCATGGCACAAGCGAAAGTGTGCTGAACAATGCCGCAGGGCATTTGCAGGGCTCCACGCTGCCCGTTGGCGGCGAGAGTACCCATTCCGTGATTTCTGCGCACCGTGGTTTGCCCTCTGCGCGGTTGTTTACCGATCTTGACAAGCTGGTGGAAGGCGATGTGTTTACCATTAATGTGCTGGGCGTGATCTACACCTATGAGATTGCGGAGATCCACATTATTGAGCCCTATGAATACGATCATCTTGCCATTGAGCCGGGGGGCGATTATGTCACCCTGATGACCTGCACCCCCTACGGTGTGAACACGCACCGCCTGCTGGTGAAAGCAAAGCGCATTGAAACAGTGTATGTCTCCAATGTAAGGGTAACGGCGGAAGCCGTCAAGGTGGATTCTGTGCTGATTGTTCCGCTGATTGCTGCACCCCTTGTTTTTCTTCTGATTCTTTACTGGATCTTTGGCGGTAAGGGGCGTAAAAGATATCAAAGTGTCCGCTATATGCTCTATGAATAAACAGAAAGGATGATGACCCGATGCGTACATCTTTGACGAAATCTATGACCGTCTGCTGTAGCGCGGCATTGGTTGCGGCAAGCCTTTTGTGCGGCTCTGTGTTTCTGGGCGCAACAGCAGCGGAAGATAATGGTTCTCTGACGCTGCACTGCGTGAAGGATGACGTGATTCTTGAGAATCTGCAATGGGATTTGTACCGCGTGGGTTCTCGCAACGGTGATACCTTTGTGACGGATGGCAATTTTGCGGCATATGATATCGTGATCGATGATTTTTCGGATGATGCCATGGCGGCATATGCCAAAACCCTTGAAAATATCGCCGTACTGGATGATACCATTCAGCCTGACCGTGAGGGCGCAACCGATGCACAGGGTACGCTGATCTTTGACCAGTTGCCCAGTGGTCTGTATCTTGTTTGCGGTGAGATTCTGAAGGTTGGCGAGGCGATGTATATCCCTTCCTCACTGCTGTTTGAAATCAATAGTGACCATGCTACGATGGACTGGGATGCGTATCCGAAAGTGGAACTTCATACCAAATCGGAGCAGGAAGTGCGCTATACCATAAAAAAGGTCTGGCTGAATGAGGCTGATGAGCCCTGCGATCCCACGACTACCATCACAGTGGAGATTTATTGTGATCTGGAACTGTATCAAACAGTGGTGCTCTCTGAGGAAAACGACTGGTACTACGAGTGGGAGGATTTTGATTATTATGATTTTCGCGTGAAGGAGGTTGTGATTCCTGAGGGTTTCCGCGTGGAGTATGATAACAACGACACACAGTATCTTATCAAGAATATTCTTATGCCGGTGGAAACCACAACCACTTCAACCGATGCGACGGAAACCACAACGACTGTGAGTTCCACTACCCTGATTACCACCGCAACCAGTGACGAACGGCTTCCGCAGACAGGTCAGCTTTGGTGGCCTGTGCCTGTGCTTGGATTGCTTGGTGTGCTGTTGGTAGCAGTGGGCCTGCGGTTCCGCACCATGGAAAACAACAATGACGAAAACGAAACATTCTAAAAGCACTGTCATGATTCTGCTGGGGCTGCTTTCGATTCTGGCTGCCGGTGTGCTCATTGCGTGCAATGCCTATCAGAATCAGAACAGTGCGAAACAGGCCCGGACGGTTCTGGAACAGTTGAACGGCATCATGCCGGAATCGCAGCCTGCCACTACGCCGGTGCAGACCACCTTGCCCACTGTGACAGACGACCTCTACGCGCCCTATGAACAGCCTGAGGAAACACTTCCGCCTGAGCCGCAAACTGTCATTGACGGCAAAACTTATATCGGCGTGATTGAGATTCCTGCGCTGAATCTCAGGTTGCCTGTGCTGAGTCAGTGGAGTTATCCCAATCTGAAAATCAGCCCATGCCGTTATATGGGGCGGGCAGAAACCGATGACCTTATTTTGGCGGCGCATAATTATCGTTCGCATTTTGGCAGAATCGCAAACCTGAACATCGGAGATGCACTCATCTTTTGCGCTGTAGATGGCACGGTGTATCGTTACACGGTCAGCAATCTGGAGACGCTGCGCGGCAGCGATACGGAGCTTCTCCAATCTGATGCAGATGATGCGTGGGATTTAACGCTGTTTACCTGTACGCTTGGCGGCAAGAATCGTGTGTGCGTGCGCGCTGAGTTGATCGACTAATCTTGCAAAAAAGCAACCCGAAAGGCATTGTACCTTTCGGGTTGCTTGCATTCTATGGGAATTTGCACAACAGTCGTTCAATTTTACTGCTTTTTGATGGATACGGTGATATCGCCGTTCGCGGTTTGAACGGTTACGGTTGCATCGGGGCCGGTAATTGCCGCGAGGGTGCCTAAGGTCTCACCGCAGATATACTCTGCGTACTCGGTGGGATAGTCGCCATCCAACTGAATGAGGATGCGGTCAGAGATCTCGCAGCCGCTTTGCTTACGGGCATCCTGGATATTACGCACCAACTCACGGGCAACGCCCTCCGCCTTCAGTGCCTCGGTGATGGTCAGATCAAGGGATACAACCACACCGTGTTCACTCATGATATGACCGCCGTCCTTTGCCTGATAGGTCACCAGAATCACATCGGCATCAAAGCTTTCTTCTGTGCCGTCAATGGTGAGATAAGCAACGCCATCTGCCAGGCGGAATGCCTTGGTCTTGATTGCCTTGATGAGCACGGGGATACGGTCGCCGTACAGTGTGCGAATGGTATTGAAGTTCGGGGCATATTGCACATTGGCGATGGCTGCAACATCTTCCACAACCTCAACGGTCTTGACATTCAGCTCCTCGGCAATGACATCTTCAAATTTGCGGACGGTATCAATTTGCTCCGGTGCAGCCAGTGCAACACGCAGCACGCTCAGCGGCTGACGGTTCTTTACGCGGTTCTTGCTGCGGATGGCACGACCAAGGGAGATCACATTCTGTGCCAAGGCGACCTGCGCAAGCAACGCATCATCGGCAAAGGCTTCCGGAATCTCCGGCCATGCTGCCAGATGTACAGACTGCTCGCCGGTCAGATTCTTGTACAGATACTCAGAGAGGATTGGTGCTACAGGCGCCATCAGTTTGCAGGTGTTCACCAATACATACAGCAACGTATCGTAAGCGTTTCTCTTGTCAGCGGTCATCTCGCTGCCCCAGAAGCGTCTGCGGCTGCGGCGGATATACCAGTTGGTGAGACCGTCTACCAGAGCGACCAGTGCATCCACATAGTGATTGACCTGATAGTTGTTCATGTTTTCGGTGATGGTTTTCTGCGTATGTTGCAACAGTGCCAAAATCCAACGGTCAAGCTGATTGTCGGAATCGGGAGTTACGATGGTATCGGGATGATAGCCATCCAGATTTGCGTAAGAGATAAAGAAGTTGCAGGCGTTCCAGAGGGGCAGCAGCACCTGCTGCAGGGCATCCTGAATGCCGTTTTCATCAAACTGCAGATCGCCGATGAGCATGGCATTGGACTGGTACATATACAGGCGGAACGCATCGGTGCCGTACTGCTTCATCAGTGCCATGGGATCGGTGTAATTCTTGCTGGATTTGGAGAGCTTTTTGCCGTCCTTTGCCAGCACTGTGCCGTGTACCACGCAGTTGGAGAATGCGGGACGGTCGAACAGCGCGGTTGCCATCACGTGGAGGTAGTAGAACCAGCAGCGGATCTGACCGGTATACTCTACGACAAAATCGCTAGGGAAGTGGGATTCAAACCACTCTTTGTTCTCAAAAGGATAGTGCTTCTGTGCAAAGGGCACGCAGCCGCTTTCAAACCAGCAGTCCAGTACCTCCGGAATACGGTGCATGGTATGACCGCACTTGCAGGGGAATGTAATGGCATCCACATACTGACGGTGGAGATTATCCAGACGCACGCCGCTTTTTGCCTCGATCTCGTCAAGGCTTCCAAGCACCACGCGCTCATGGCACTGGTCGCATTCCCAGATGGGGATGGGTGTACTCCAGTAGCGGTTACGGGAAATATTCCAGTCTCGGGCATTTTCAAGCCACTTGCCGAATCTGCCGTTTTTGACCGTATCGGGTACCCAATGCACCTCTTTGTTCAGTTCAATCAGGCGATCTTTGATCTTGCCAATGTCGAAATACCATGCATTCATCGCCTTGTAGATCAGGGGCTGCTTGCAGCGCCAGCAGTGGGGATAGTTATGCTCGATGGTGCCATCGGCAACGGCCTTGCCCTCGCCATAGAGGAAACGAATGACGGTGGGGTTCATCTCAATGACATTCTTGGCGTTCTCCGCTTCGTAGAAGTCGGTGATTTCTTCTGTAAAGCGACCCTTTGCATCCACAGGGTTCACCAACGGAATACCGTTCTTTTTGCAAGTCCAGTAGTCGTCCTCACCGAATGCAGGGGCGGTATGTACGATACCGACACCTTCATCTGCGCCGACATAATCGGCGGTTACTACGCGGAACGCGCCTTTTTCTTTCAGATCAGCAAAGTAGGGGAACAGCGGCTCATAGGTCATGCCGACCAGTTCTGCGCCCTTGGCCTCTTTGACGATGACAGGCTCTGCGCCGAAGATCTTGTCATAACGGGGCAACACCGCCTTACAGGCAATGAAGATCTCCTCGCCCACATCCACAAACGCGTAATCCAGAGCCTCGCCCACCGCCAGACAAAGGTTCGAGGGCAGTGTCCACGGTGTGGTTGTCCATGCAAGGAAGTATACAGGCTTGCCGTTGATGCATTCGGGGGTTTTGAACTTGGTGATGATCCATCTGTCCTGACGGGGACGGGTGGAATCGGATTCTCTGGTATCGGAGATGGACAGAGAAGTTTCGCAGCGATAGCAGTAGGGGGTAACGCGGTAGTCCTGATAAATCAGCCCCTGCTCATAGCATTGCTTGAATGCCCACATGACCGACTCCATGTAGGAGAGGTTCATGGTTTTGTATGCGCCGTCATAATCGACCCAACGCGCCATCTGCTCAACATATTCTTTCCAAGCCTCATTGTTGCCGGAAACGATCTCCTGACAGGCATCATTGAATTTGCCGATGCCGATGCTGCGCTCGATCTCGTTCTTATCTGTGATGCCCAGTGCCTTTTCAGCTTGTGTTTCAATGGGCAGACCGTGGCAATCCCAGCCCCAAACACGAGGCACAGAGTAGCCCTGCATTGTCCAGTAGCGCGCAATCATATCTTTGATAAAGGAAACCAGCACAGTGCCGTGGTGGGGCTTGCCGGTAGGGAAGGGAGGTCCATCGTAAAAAACAACCTCGCGTTCCCTGTTTTGTGCAACGGAACGCTCGAAAACGCCATTTTCACGCCAAAACTGCAGCATATCCTCCTGGATCTGCGGCAGATCAGGCTTACCTGCAATGGGTTGATACTTCATAGCGGGAATCTTCCTTTCTGTATTCGATGCCGCCAAAATACGGCAACAATTCACACTATTATAGCATATTCTACTGGGAATGTCAAGGGCAACACCGGGCACAAAAAGGGGGGGACCCCCCCTTTTTGTGCCATTATTTCGCGCGCTGTGCAATGAGCTCTGCCATCTCGCCGACATTTTTCATGGTGGATACCTCTTTCATCTGAAAGCGCATACCGAAAGCATCCTCCACGGCGGCGATCAGATTAAAGTGCTCGACACTGTCCCAACCGTCGATATCGGCTGCGGTAGTATCCTCCCTGAGAATGATATCGTCGTCATCGAATACCTCGCAGAAAATCGGCAGCAGTTTTTCCATGACTTCCGCTTTGTTCATGATATTTCTCCTTTCCCTCATTGATTCATCAGTGTGTTGATATGCTTGGCATTTCCGCCGGTTGCACTGAAAGTATTCATGGCAAACAGCACATCGGTGGCACCCACATCCTGAATATAGGTGATGATATTCTGCTCGAAATAGCGCAGATCCACCACGTAGATATTTTCAAAGGACGAGGTGAGCCAAGGCACCAGTGCATTGCCGTAGCTATCCTTGATGATGACCAGTGTGCGGTCATTGTTCACTTCGGTAGCCACATGGGTAATTCTGGCATCGCCGCCCAGATACACCATATACCAGCTCACGGGCTTGAGATTGTCGAGATTCAGCAGCAGCGAGCCTTTGCGCTTGGATGTCAGGTCGGGATTCCAATAGGTGGTGGTATAGGCAGCCTGCGGCTGATAGTAAAAGAACGCTTCGGGATTGTTTTTGAGTGCAACATCGCCCGAATAGCCATACAGCGTACCGACATAGCCCTCTTTGGTGACTTTTTCGTAGCTGTCAATTTTCGCAAAGGGAACCCTTGCGGTGGCAGCAAACCGTTCGGCGGCATAAAATGCGCCCAATGCCGACCAGTGGTGGTCAGTACGCATATAGATCATTTCGTCCTTGTGGGCATCCAGTGCGCCGTAAGCATCCACGGGAGTAACCCCTACCAGATGCTCGTTGATATGCTGAATGTTCTTTTCCTCGCTGCCGATCAGATACTGAAAATCCGCAGGCGTATAGAATGAACAGGGTGTGGGCACGACCATTGAATAAATATTGACGCTGTCGCCGAGTTTCTCTTTGTAGGCATTGACAAATCTTGCATAGCGTTCTCCGTTTTTCAAGCTGCCGCCATACAGCATGATGCCACGGTTTTCGTAAATCAGAATATTGTTGCTTAACTCACCCTGATGCTCTTCTTGCTGGGCGGTAGAGGTGGTCACGGTGGTGGTTGCAGAGGTGGTCGTAACAACAATGTCGGGGTCTACTGTGGTGATCGCCGTGGTGGTAGAGGTGGTGGTGGTCTGTTCGGCGGAATCGCCATCGCTTTCGGGGCGGCCGCCATGAATCACCGGACCGTTGCTCTGCCACGCCATATACTTGCGGAATGTCGCCGTGGCAAGCTTCCATTGCTCGCGCATGGGCACGGTATCGTTATAATACTCTGCCACGCCTGCGGTATAGTTGCCGTTCAGATAGCTATTCCATGAAAAATGCGGCATCTTGGCGAGGGTACGGTTTTCCGTTTCAGAGATCGTGGGGCGTTCCAGAATCAGCATACCCACTGCAATGACCAGTACAACCGTACAGCATATGGCAATATTCAGGACTGCCATGCGCTTTGCGATCACGGACTTTTGCTGTTCATACGCAATGGCGGAGGCTTCTTTCTGCCACTGTTTGTCCGTCTGATGTTTCAGCTTGCGTGCAAAGGGGCGTGCGTTTGCGGTATCTGCGGCAAAGCGGAGGGCGGCTGCCTTGGCATTTTGCTGCTCAGCGGCGATGCGTTCTTTTTCGCGGATGTGCTGTTCCTCTGCCGCTTTGATGCGTTCCATGAGATCGGGCTGTGATGCGTCAGGTGCAGGGATGATGGGGAGCGGCGCAGCGGGGGCGGTGTCGGTTCTCACAATGCTGTGCATCAGGCCCCGTAAAGCGGCGTTCCGTTCAATGCGTTCTGCCTTTGCCTGCTGCACCGATTTTTTCTTAACGGGATGCGCAGCAGTTGCCTGTTCACGACGCTGTTTTCGTTTGGCAGCAGTTGCAAAATATGCTTTTCGCATGGAATCTTCTGCAACAGCTTGTTCGTCGGGGATGTCGATGTCGATTTCGTTATTGTCATTTCCAAGCATACTGGAAGTCAGCATCCTGATTCTCCTTTCTCGATAAAATAAGAGACGATTCTCTTTTATGGGGATGATGCCCCCAGAAAAAACGGCACAGAATACCGCAGGGGTGCGCTTTCTTGCAACGCCCCAACCTGCAAGCCTTTGAAATGGCTTGACCGAAACTTTTATCATGAAATGGTCTACAATAACGTGCTATAACGGGATTCTCAAGGGGCAATGTCCCTTGAGAAGGGGTATGGGGACGGAGTCCCCATAGGAAAGGAAATTTCGCTCATTGCGGCGGTTTACCGTGGCAAAATTTCAGAAGCGGAAATACAAAAACGGATTATTGGTGGCATCTACCAGCAAAACGCTGCTGACGATCAACAGCACAAGATTGCAAACAGGAGTCAATGCACCAAACAAATACGCCGCCCCGACATTCTTGCCTGCCAGCTTTTTGAACCATTCCACAAGCGGAAAACAGCAGATCACGGCGGTAAGCAGCAGCCAGAGGTGATTCTGTACGGAAAGCCGCAGGTATTGATCTGCAAAGCCGCCCGTGGGGATCACCAAGGCTTTGAAAAATGTTCCTAGCCGTGGCAGACTTTCAAAATAGAAAATGCCAAATCCCACGAGGATCACCAATTTGCTGTAAATATGCCGTATGACCAACGGGATTCTTTTCATGCGCTTTTTGCCGATGGCTTGCTCCATGAAAGTAAACAGCCCGAAATATAATCCCCAGAGAACGAAATTCCAGCTGGCACCATGCCACAGACCCGTACAGAACCACACGAGAAACAATCCGCCGTATTTGCGTCGCTTGCCGAAAATCGGGATATACAGCAGATAATCGCGGAAAAAGGTGCCCAGCGAGATATGCCACCGCTGCCAGAATTCGGAGATATCCTTGCAGAGGAACGGATGCCGGAAATTCTCATCAAAATGGAAGCCGAACATCAGGCCCATACCGATTGCCATATCGGAATAGCCCGAGAAATCAAAATAGACCTGCATGGCATATACCGCCACGGCATACCATGTGCCAAGTAGGGTTAATTGCGAAAGATCGCCGCCGAAAAAGTCCTCCACGATGACCGACAGGTGGTTGGAAAGGATCACTTTTTTGGCAAGACCGATGACAAATCGGTTCAGCCCGGCACTGAACTCCGTGAGGGTGATGCGGCGGTCGGTAATTTCGGCGGCAATGGTGCTGTAGCGCACGATGGGCCCTGCCACCAGTTGCGGAAACATGGAGATATACAGCAGAAAATGCAACGGATTGCGCTGTTGTTCCACCTTATCCCAGTACAGGTCGATCTGGTAGGAGAGAATCTGGAAGGTGTAGAAGCTGATGCCGATGGGCAGACGCAGTTTCGGCACGGGCAGATCAATCATGGGCAGCAGGTTAAGGTTTTCCACCAGAAAGCCGCTGTATTTGAATACGACCAGTAATCCGATATTGAAAATGAGCGTGAAGATCATCACAACTTTTGTTGATTTTTCATTGGCTTTCTGCTTGCAGCGCCCCATGCACAATCCCAGCAGATAATTGACCAGCACGCTTGCAAGCAGAAGGATGATATAGGACGGCTCACCCCATGCGTAAAAGATCAGTGAAAAAAGAATCAGTACCGTATTTTGCGCTTCGACCCTGCGGCGGGGATTTTTGGTGAAAACCGAAAAAAGCCCGCAGCACAAAAGGCATACGGGCAAAAATAGGTACAGAAAAAACAGGCTTGAAAAGACCATGTTGTACTACCATACTCCTATTCGATTGTGTTTCCTTTTGTTCTTGCTTTTTTCTCTTTTTTTGAATCTGCCGATTTTGGGCAGTATTTGTTGTCATCTTCATTATACATCACTTCTTTGCGGCTTGCAAGGCTTTTGCGGCAACTTTTGCGTTTTCTGCGAATTTCACAAATCGGCAAACGGTTTTTCACTCTGTTTTGGCACGGACAAAATCCTTGGCGGAACATACATAATCATGGACAGCTTTTGCATAAGCTTGTGCAAAAGCAATTTGTGAAAGGAGCTGTTGTTTTATGCAAGGATTATCCTCGGAGGAGGCTGCAAAGCAACTGAAGCTGCAAGGAGAAAATCTGACTGCGCCGCCGCCGCGCTCTCATCCACTGCGGATTTTGCTTTCGCAGTTTACCGATATCATGGTGCTGATCTTACTGGCTGCCGCAGGGGTATCGGCACTGATGGGCGAGTATACCGATGCGGCGACCATTGGCGTAATCGTGGTGCTGAATGCGCTGCTTGGTTTTGCGCAGGAGTATCGCACGGAGCAGACGCTGCTTGCATTGCGCAATATGACTGCGCCCACGGCAAGGGTGTATCGTGACGGGAAATGCATCACCATAGATGCGGCAAAACTGGTGTGCGAGGATATCATTGTGTTGGAGGCAGGGGACAGAGTACCTGCGGATGCGGTTATTTGTTCGGGGCATCATATCACGGCAGAGGAATCCATTCTCACGGGAGAATCCTGCGCGGTGGAAAAGCATCCCCATACCGACGCAGACGGCTCCATCGACAACAAAACAGGCAGGGCGGATATTCTCTACGCCGGCACGGCACTGACAGGGGGGACTGCCGAAGCAAGGATCATTGCCACGGGCAAGGCTACGCAGATGGGACAGATCTCGGAAATGCTCTCGGAGATTACACAGGGAGAAACACCCTTGCAAAATCGTCTGGCGGAACTGGGCAAAACCGTGGCGATCCTTTGCGGCGTGGTGTGTATTCTGGTGTTTGGGGCAGGGGTTCTGCGGGGCGAACCGGTGGGCGAAATGTTCCTGACGGGTATTACCATCGCGATTGCTGCCATTCCCGAGGGGCTGCCTGCCACCGTAACCATTGCACTGGCACTGGCTGTGCGCCGTATGCTCAAACGCAAGGCACTGGTCAACCGTTTGCACGCGGTGGAAACACTGGGCTGTGCAACCGTCATCTGCTCTGACAAAACCGGCACCATCACCGAAAACAAAATGACGGTTTCTCAGCTTGCCACATCCACTGAAACCTTTGCGCTCAGCGGCATCGGCTGGCAGAAAAGCGGTGGGCTTACCTGCAACGGTGTGGTATGTAATCCACGAAGCAAGCCCGATCTGGAACCATTGCTGCGCTGTGCCGTGCTTTGCAATCATGGAGTGATACGCAGTGATACAGTTACGCATAATCGCCAAAGAGGGGTGCTGACATCCCGGGGTGAATGGCAGGTTGACGGCGATCCCACAGAGCTTGCGCTGCTGGTAGCGGCGGCAAAGTGCGGGATCACGGCGGACGGACTTTCCCGATGGAAAACTGTGGATGAGATTCCCTTTGAGAGCGAAACCAGAGCCATGACGGTGTTCTGTCGCTATACCGAATCGGCACAGCTGCTTGCCTGCCGCAAAGGTGCCCCCGATGTGATTCTCAAGGACTGCGGATTTTATCTGGAGCGTGGCAAGGCGGAGCCCATGACGCCGCAAAAACGCGCGGAGATCTTAAGACAGACCGAACAATATGCTGCACAGGCACTGCGTGTGCTGGGCTTTGCTCAAAAGGAATGCGAACGGGTGGAAGGCGGTACCAGCGGCATGGTGTTCCTCGGATTGATGGCAATGATGGATCCGCCCAGAGAACAGGCAAAGGTCGCCATTGCAAAATGCGTCAGAGCCGGTATTCAGGTAAAGATGCTTACGGGTGATCACGCAAAAACTGCCGCTGCGGTGGCGGAACAGGCAGGCATTCCCAAGGGCGAGAAGGTCATTACGGGCGCGGAACTGGATTGCATGGATGACAACATCCTTGCCCAGACCGTACAGCAGTACGGTGTATTTGCCCGCGTCACGCCTGCCCACAAGCTACGGTTGGTGCGTGCCTTCAAAAAGCAGGGGCATATTGTTACCATGACGGGAGACGGTGTAAACGATGCGCCCGCCATCAAGGAAGCGAATATCGGTGTTGCAATGGGCATTACAGGCACTGATGTGACAAGGCAGGCTGCAGATATCGTGCTGCTGGATGATCGCTTTGACACGCTGACTGCCGCGGTGGAGCAGGGGCGCACGGTATACGCCAATATCCGTAAGTTTGTACGATATCTGCTGGCGTGCAATATCGGCGAGGTGCTGACAATGCTGCTGGGCATTCTCATGGGTATGCCGATGGTGCTTCTGCCTACGCAGATCTTGCTGGTGAATTTGTTGACAGACGGTCTGCCGGCAGTTGCTCTTAGCTTAGAGCCGCCCGGAAAACGCATCATGCAAAGGCCGCCGCGCCGGGCAGAAGAAAGTTTTTTTGCCGGCGGATTGCTTTCGCGTATTGTGTTCCGTGGGATCTTCATTGCACTTTCCACACTGGGGTCATTCTCCACGGTGTTTCGGCTTTCGGGCAGCGTGGATATGGCAAGAACTGCTGCACTGGTGACACTGATCGCATCACAGCTTATTCATGTATTTGAATGCAAAACCGAGGACGGCACACTGTTTTCCGTACCGTGGTTTTCCAATCCTGCCCTGATCGGCGCCGTTCTGGTTTCAGCAGGGGTAACGGCTGCAGCGGTGTGTTTGCTGCCGGTTGCTACATTGTTCGATACCACGCTGCTCAGCGGTACGCCTTTGCTGGTCAGCCTGATGTTCAGCTTTGCTGTACCGGTTGCTGCGGCAATTCCTGCATGGATTGGTGGATTGCGCTCACCCGTCGCGGACGGGGAATCAGACCGAAGCTGATCTCCAGTGCATAATCTACCTGCTGCATGGTCGCCGTGGGAATCTCTCCCATACGCTCTTTCAGACGCTGCTTATCAATGGTGCGGATCTGCTCCAGTAAGATCACGCTATCCTTGGTGAGACCGCACTCAGCGGCATTCAGCGAGATATGTGTGGGCAGCTTGGCTTTTTCGCGCTGGCTGGTGATAGCTGCTGCAATGACCGTGGGACTGTAGCGGTTGCCCATATCGTTTTGTATAATGAGTACAGGGCGCACACCGCCCTGTTCAGAGCCGACTACGGGGCTTAGATCAGCGTAATAGATTTCTCCTCTGTGTACTTTCAGCATGGTACCGAACGCTCCTTTCTTTGTGTGAATAGTTTACCCTGTTTGTGATGCTTTAGTCATGATGCATAGCAGACGGGGTGCTTTTTATTTTATGTCGGAGCGTGTCGCTTTGTGTTCTTGGTGAAATTGGTGAAAGCGTGCTGTCATCGGCAAAATATGCAAATCACAGATGGCATTACAGTTCGCGTTTGTGCTTTTCGCTGATTCTTCAAAAAAGTTTTGCAAAACTTGTACAAAACCGTACAAGTTTTTGCTCCAAATGCCCCCTTTATGAATGCGGATGACAACGCATTCACACGAATGCATTCGGTTGACTGAGCAATGAACAATGAAAGGTGGTTTTGCCGTGAAGGATTCTGCAATGCAGCGGGCGCTGACAGAGCGTTTTTGCGGTTTGTATCTGCTGTTTGGCAATGGTGAGGAGGCCGCGATTCATGCCGGAGTGCCGCCGGAACAGGCTTTTGATTTTGCGAACAGGTTGCTGCACAGCAGCAATTGCCGCAAGGTGCTTCGGCGACTTTCTGCTGCGCCTGTAATCTCGGTGCATACTCTGGTGATGAACGGTCTTGCGCGCCTTGCCTTTGGTCGCACAAACGATATTGCAAGGCTTGTATTTGCCGATGCAATGCCCTCTGAGGATACGCTTGCACAGATGGATCTGTTTCATGTTTCCGAGATCAAGCGCGTGAAGGGCGGTGGCGTGGAGGTCAAGCTGTTTGATCGCCAAAAGGCATTGGAACGCTTACTGGAATGCGCAAATGCAGTGGATTCGGCAGATTCTGCCAATGCATTGTTGGCAGCCTTTGCGACACCAAAGGAGGCTTGCGACGATGACGACCAATCATGTGCCGATGCTGCAGCCGTTTTCTCCGAAGCAATGTAAGGCACTGCGCTGGTGGGCGGATGACGCAACAAAGGGCTATGATGCGATTGTCTGTGACGGCGCAATCCGTTCGGGCAAGACCACTGCACTGGCTCTGGGTTTTGTGATCTGGAGCAGTGTGACCTTTCACCGGCAGAGCTTTGCCATTTGCGGAAAAACTGTCACTGCACTGCACCGCAATCTCATCACGCCCCTGATCCCCATGCTGGAAACGCTAGGGTTTACCGTTACAGAACGCATCAGCCGTTCGTATTGTGATATCAGCTTTCGGGGTCACAGTAATCGCTACTACTGGTTTGGCGGCAAAGATGAGGCATCGGCAGCATTGATCCAGGGGATTACATTGGGCGGTGTGCTGATGGATGAGGTGGCACTGATGCCGCGCTCCTTTGTGGAGCAGGCGTTGGCAAGATGCTCAGTGCTGGGGTCAAGGATCTGGTTTTCGTGCAACCCCTCCTCGCCATCGCACTGGTTTTACCGCGAGTGGATCTTAAAGCGCAAGGAGAAAAATCTGCTGTACCTGCACTTTACCATGGAGGACAATTATTCACTTTCACCTGCCATACGCAGGCGTTACCGAAGAATGTATACAGGTCCCTTTTACGAACGCTATATCAATGGCAGATGGGTTGCGGCGCAGGGGCTGATTTACCCGATGTTTTCTGCTGCAAAGCATATCGTTACGCCTCCTGCGCATCTGTGCGATTTTGTCGTCTCCGCAGATTACGGCACCATGAATCCCACATCCTTTGGGTTGTGGGGCAGAAGCGGTGACAAATGGTATCGCATGGCTGAGCATTACTACGATGCCCGCAAAACAGGTATGCCCCGCACCGATGAGGAGCATTACGCATCATTGGAAGCATTGGTGGGAAATCTGCCCATTACAAAAGTGGTCATTGATCCTTCGGCGGCAAGTTTTATTGCGTGTATCCGCAGGCATGGCAGATTCACTGTAGTACCTGCACGCAACGATGTGGCATCGGGCATTCAGCGTGTGGCAGATGCACTGCAAGGGGAAAAGATTCTGTTTGCGCCTCAGTGTACCGACAGCATTCGGGAGTTTTCTCTTTATGCATGGGACACCACCGCTGCCAAGGACACACCCATCAAGGAAAACGACCACGCCATGGATGATATCCGCTATTTTGTCAGTACGGTGCTGTATCAGGCAGAGAAACCTGCGTTTTTTGCGGCATCGCTGAACCGGAATCAACCGAATTACTGAAAGGAGGAATGTGAATATGCCTTTTCAAGTTCGCAAAACAAGGCGCAGATCATCGAAAAAGCCCTCTGCACCGTCCCAAGAGGACAAATCTGCAAAGAAAGCAAGGGCGGCGGTTTCCACAGTGGGTCACAGTGCATCGACATTACCGTTGACAGCACCCGATGCACCTTGTCCTGCGGTTTGGCAGCTGTATGAGGCACTGCGCGCGTCAGTTCCCGTAATTGATGCGGCGTTTCGCAAGATCGTGCGGCTGTGCGGCGGCTTTGTAGTGCGTGTTGACGACCCCGAAGCGCAGCAGTTTCTGGATCGCTTTTGTGCGTGTGTTTCTGTGGGCAGCAATAGTTGCTCGTTGCAGGAGTTTGCCGACAGGATGCTGGACAGTCTGCTACTGTACGGCAATGCGGTGGGCGAGATGCTTTTCGATGAGGAAACGGGACAGCTTACTGCGCTGAACGTCGCGCACCCGCGCACACTCATCATCAAGCAGGATCAGCGGCACGGCTGCCGCCACTATGCACAGGGTGACAAGGAACGGGAGCCGGTCGCCATTGCCAGACCCGAACGGATTCTGTTTATTCCCATGCAGCCCCCTGTGGGTGGTATATACGGTATCTCGGTGCTAAGCGGCTTGCCTGCCATCAGCAAGGTGCTGCTGCGGATCTACGAGTGCATCGGGCAGAATTATGACCGCGCAGGCAATGTGCGCTATGCGGTGACTTATCGCCCGGGCAATGATCCTGCATCGGCGGCATATGCCAATGAACACGCAGCAGAGATCGCGGCGGCGTGGCAGGATGGGATTCGTGGGATGCAGCACGGCGAGATTCAGGATTTTATTGTGGCAGGTGATGTGGAAATCCGTGCAATTGGTGCGGAAAATCAAATGCCCGATACGGAGATTCCGGTGCGGCAACTGCTGGAACAGATCATATCCAAGCTGGGTATTCCGCCGTTTTTGCTGGGGCTGAACTGGTCAAGCACGGAACGGATGTCTACACAGCAGGCGGATATTCTTACCTCGGAACTGGAGTATTTCCGGCGCATTTTAACGCCCACGCTGTTAAAGATCGCTCGTGCCGCACTGCACGGTGAGGGGTATCTGTACGAGCCGCAGATTCTTTGGGATAACATCAACCTACAGGACGAAACCGAGCTTGCCGAAGCAAGATTGAAGAATGCGCAGGCATATGAGATTGAGCTGCGCAACCAAATGACTGAAGCCGAAATGGGAAAGGAAAATGAAAATGTTTGATTCTGTAAAGCTGGAAAAGGGTATGTATCATCTTGCAAACACCACTTTTGCACAGGCACTGGAGGCAGCCGATCCTTCCGAGGCATATGTTGGCACGCCCCTTGCCGCACTGGATGCTTACGAGCGTCAGTTGAAGCGTTTTGACATTCATATCAGCGGCCCTGCATGCGACTGTGTAGAGAAATTCTTTACTACCACTGAAAGTGCGGTACTGTTCCCGGAATTTGTGCGCCGTGCGGTCAAACAGGGCATGGAGGAATCCATTTTGCCGGAACTGACTGCAGCTACCTCTGCGGTAAACAGCACCTGTTATAAGGGATTTACGATTGATGAGAGCGACGGTGCATATTCTGCGACCACTGGTGAGGGCGGCAATCTGAAGGTGACCACGATTACGGAGGCAGCGTCTCCCATTACATTGGACAAGTATGGCAGAGTGATTTCGGCATCCTATGAGATCGTGCGCCGCCAGCGTCTGGATAGCTTTGCAGTTGCGCTGCGTGCCATTGGCAGAAAACTTGCCGGAGCCATCGCGGCAAAGGCACTTGCCAAGCTGAAAGAATCTGTAGCTGCCATTGATCTGACAGGTGCGACCCTTTCGTATGCAGATCTGGCGAATCTGTACGGTCAGTTCACTGATTTTGACATGACCACAGTTGTGGCATCGCCCAAGACGGTTGCTGCCATTCTTGCCATGGAGCAGATGTCTGACCGCGTGGCGGATGAGAAGGGCACGGTATATCTGCCCTTTGGTGCGAAACTCATCAAGGATGCCTCGTTAAGCGATACCACAATGATCGGTCTGGCGAAGGACTATGCGCTGGAGTGTGTAACTGGTTCCGATGTTCTGCTGGAGACGGATCAGCTCATTCACTGTCAGTTGGATCGCATTGCGGTTTCGGTTCGTGTAGGCTTTGTTCCGCTGATGCGTGGTGCAGTTGCGGTGGTTGACTGGACCTGATAGTCAGTTTCTGTAGGACGGGTGCGGGGCGGCACGGCAGATGCGGCGGTGGAACCGCCGCATCCTTTGACCCGTTGTTTCACAACGGGTGCATCTGCCAAAAAGTGGCAGATGTGCCGTGCCGCCTGACCCAAAACCGATGATCGGAAAGGAGAAAAGGATGTCTGAAATCATGAACGCCCAGCTGGAAAAGCTGAATCGTTTTACCCGACGCAAGCATACTGCAGAGGAAGTGTATCTCTTTGATTTGATCCTTTGCGACAACGACATCGACCGTGACGGTGATTGCTTCTCTGAGGCGGCACTGCATACCCTCAAGGAGCGTTTTGTGGGCGTGACAGGAATCTTTGACCATGACCCACGCAGCGGAAATCAGACTGCCCGCATTTTTGATACGGCGGTCTGCACCGATGCAAACCGCAAAACAGCCCACGGTCTGCCCTATCAGTATTTGAAAGCCACTGCTTATATGATTCGCACAGAGAACAATGCTGATCTGATTCGCGAGATTGATGGCGGCATCAAAAAGGAAGTGAGTATTTCTTGCTCCGCTTCTTCGCAGATTTGTTCGGTGTGTGGCACCAATCGTTTGCAAAAAAGCTGCGGTCACATTAAAGGCAGACGCTATGCCGACAGCACCTGCTATTGCATTTTGGATGGCATTACGGATGCCTATGAGTGGAGTTTTGTTGCTGTTCCTGCGCAAAAAAATGCAGGCGTCACCAAACGCATGGGTGGCAGTGCAAACAGCGAGAATCTTGCGCTGCGAAATGCACTGGAATCGGTAAGTGCTACACTGGATATGCTTACCGGTGATCTTCGCCGTCAGGTGGTACGTCTTTGCTATGCCGAAGGTGATTCTGCCTGTGCAAAAGCTTTGGCGGAAACCACGTTGCATATGGATGCCGAGGCACTGCTTTCTCTGCGGCACACACTGGAAAAAGGCAATACACACGGCAGATCGCAGCTTGCCTATGCGGAGGATTCCGTCACACAGGCAGGGGATATGAATCCATTTCGTTTGGGCAAAAAGAGCAAGGAGCGTGACCGCACATGATTGATACAACAAAATGTGCGGATTTGTTCTGCCTGTTTGCAATGCTTTCTTCGGTGGGGGAGTATCAGCCCTTGCTGGATGCCGCCATTGCCGAGTGCAACCGTATGCTCCGTGAGGATGCCGATGCCTCTGATGTCAGACTGTGTTATTTTTGCGCGGCACTGGCAAATCTGCGCTATACCCAGATGATGGCTGCACGGTGTGCGCTTTCGCATACCTATGCAGGTACCGTGGTAAAATCCCATGACGCAACGGTACCCTGTGGCTTTGCCGAGCGTCTGGTTCATGAGTATCATGCGGCGGCTGCGGATCTGCTCAAAGACTGCCGTTTTCTTTTTACGGGCATTGCCTGAGAAAGGAGGCTTCATGGCACAAATCAAATCTCTGATGGAACAGCTTGCGTTGCAGTTGTTTCAGCGTGGTATCCCTTGCTATGTCGAATATCCCCATATGCCCCTTTCTTTTCATGGAGATGCTTATTTTGCTGTGGTTTCTTCTGAAAAGCTGCAACTGCACGCGCCAATTCATACCGCCGATGCCATGATTCTCCCTGCAACGGCGACCTTTTCGGTGCGATTTCTGCAACCAGATCAAAGCGACATCCAACCAATCCGCTTACAGAACTGTGTGATGAGCGATCTGTTGCCTGCTGTGTTTGCCCTTGGTTGGCAGATCACGGCGATGACTGCGGATGCGATCTGCTACGACAAACAGATCGACCGCCTGTGTCTGGAGACACATATGACGGTGCAGGCACTCATTACCATGCAGAAATCCGAGGAGGTGAATGTCGGTGCCTTATGACGCCGTAAGCGCAGATGTACAGCACATTGCCCATTCCATCACATTGGACAGTATTGTGCTGACAGCAGACGGTTTTACTTTACACGAGGAACGCCCCTATACGCAGCAGCGACTGTGGAACGGGAACTGGTATGAGATTCCGCAGGGGAGAAAAAACTGCCGTTTGCAGCTGCAATGCCGTGCAGCCGCTGCCCTGCGCGACGCTTTGCTTCCCGTGCTGCGTGCCGCACTGAACGATCAGACTGCTTACGCTTTTACCTTAGGCGGCACGGCATTTTCCGCTATGAAGCTGACTGGCTACAAGCTGCAAACCGAGGACAGTGCGGCATTCTGTCATATGGTATTGGAATTCATCGGTGTGGCTGGTGAACCTGCCGCAGAAGCGTAAGGGGGCTGACCAATGAACATCAAGCTGACCATTTCTCGTGACGGTACACCTACCGTAAATCTGACCGATTGTATCTCGTTTTCACTGGTGCGTGACCGCTATCTGCCATATGCCACTCTGCGTGCCACCATGATCGCAACGCGAAGCCTGTACATTTATCCGTGCAGGGCGCAGTTTTATCTGGATGATGCATTGCTGCATGACGGTATCATTGAGCAATATTCTTCGGAGATACGCGACAATATCCGCTTTGTGACAGTGGTTTCCCGCAGCTTTACCTCTGCGCTGATGCATAATCAGCCGAAGCCCGGTTTGTATCCTGCGGCTACACTGGAATCGCTGATGACCATGTATCATCTGCCCAATGTAACATACGAAACAGGCGTAACCGAGAGCCGCTATATGTTTGTGAAGGAAAATACTTCCATGTGGGAGATGCTCAACCACTATACCTATCAGCTCAACGGCAGTTTGCCGTATATTACGGTGCCCAACCATGTGCGTGTTACGCCCAAGGAGCAGCCGCCCGCATATACCGTGCCCGCAGTCAAAGTGATCTGTAAGGGCGAATGCACCGATCTGCGCCGCATCATCAGCCGCATAGATATGGCGGATGCTGCCGGCGAATACGGCACATATACAAGCACCAATGCGGAGGCCACGCAAAGAAGCATCACACGCGTCAAACAGATCGCGCTGGACAGGACATATCTTTCCAATCCGCAACAGGCATTGGATATCCGTATCAAGCGCAGTATGCAGAAAATGCACGCCGAATACATCGAATACATCGAATACATCGGGTATTGCGGTGAGGATATTGGTGATGCGTTGGTATGCGCAGGCTTTACCCAGGGTGCTGTGGGAAGAATCGAATTAAGCGGCAGCGGAGAGGGTCTGCGCACCAAGAGCTGGTATTATGACGATCCGTTTTCGTGATCGTGAAAGCTTTTTTACCTGAGAGGAGGATCGGCTTCTTCTCAGGTGTTTTTTTCAATTCTTGACAAATGCCGCAGAACATGGTATGATAGACCCATCGCAGAATGCTGCCACCATAGAAAAACGCAAAACGAAAGGAACCACGATCATGACCATTCGCAAAGCTAATATCAACGATGCAGAGGGCATTCTCAAGCTGCTGCAGCAGGTAGCAGAGATCCATCATCGGGGGCGTCCCGATATTTTCCGTCAGGGCGCACAAAAATACAACCGCGAAAATTTAGCAGATATTCTTGCAGACTCCCAACGCCCTGTGCTGGTTGCTGTAGATGCAGAAAACAGCGTGCTTGGCTATGCTTTTTGCGTGATCCACGAGGTGCAAGAGCATCCGTTGCTGATGGACGACAAATACATCTACATTGATGACCTGTGCGTGGAAGAGGAAATGCGCGGGCAGCACATCGGTAAGGCGTTGCTGGATGCCGTGCGTGACTATGCCAGAGCGATTGGTTGCAGACGCCTGACCCTGAATGTCTGGGCGTGCAATCCTTCTGCCCGTGCCTTTTATGATAAAAACGGCTTTACACCGCTGGAAACTACGCTTGAGCAGCATTTGTAACCTTTGTGGGTATACAAAAAACGCCCTCTGATCTGGTATCAGAGGGCGTTTTCTTATGTGATTTGTCGCCGCAGCATTAAACAGTGGGCACTTCGGTTGCAGCAGCGTCGGTATCGGTTGCCAGACCTGCCAGCGGATCCACCGCAGGAGCCATACCCATTTCTGCCATCAGACGCTCCAGCTCGGTATCCACCTTTGCATTGCGCTCCAACTCCTCGAAGGTAGCCACTTCTTCGGGCTTTCCGGAACCTGCAATCTCAGCAAATGCAGAAGCCTCCGCCTCCTTGCGCTCGATGCGCTCTTCCATCTTTGCCAGCTTATCAAAGCCGCTGTTGGTATCAATGCCGCCCAGACTCTGTGCCAGCTCCTTGGTGGTATCTGCCATCTGGGAACGTGCAATCAGCATTGCCTCACGGCTCTTAGCCTCCTGCATCTTGGCTTTCAGCACTTCCACCTGATTGCGGATTGCCTCGGTCTGGTTGGAGATGGTCTCATACATCTCACGATAGTTTGCAACATCCTCGTCTGCCTTTACCTTGCTTGCCAGTGCCTTCTTGGCAAGCTCGGTATCGCCTGCTTTCAGAGCAGCCTTTGCGCGGTTTTCCCAACTTGCGGAAACTGCACAGGCATTACGGTACTGTTTTTCCACCATGCGTTCACTGGCGACTGCCTTTCCCAGTGCCTGTGTCGATTTGGTCAGCTCCTTCTGCATATCGTTGATGATCTGCTTTACGAGCTTTTCGGGATCCTCTGCCTTATCCAGCAGGTCATTGATGTTTGCCTTGAGAATATCGCTGATTCTGGAAAAAATGCCCATTGTAGTATCCTCCTAAAGATTCTTAATCAAGCATAAATGGGGCGATATCACTGCCCTTACGCCCATTATAACAAATCTTGCGACAATTGTCAAGAAGAATTTATAAAATCTGTAGATGACCGAAATTGCCGCGGAATTTTTGGGATGATCGTTACAAGCCGATTGCATAGCCCGCAATGATTCCCACTACAGCCGAGATGCAGATGATCATGATCGGGTGAACCTTTTTGAGTGCCAGCACGGACATCACGGCAAACAACACCAGGGATATCCAGAATGCCGCCGTGGTGAATACCGAGGTGCTCAGACCATTTGCAAAGAACACCGTTTGCGCCATAGAGAGCATGGCGGAACCGATCAGACCGATGGTAGCAGGCTTCAGACCTGCCATGCAACCCTGCATGATCCGGTTTTTTTTGAACTTGTCATAAATTTGTGCAACAATCAGAATAATGATCATTGAGGGCATCACAACGCCGAGGGTTGCGCATACACCGCCTAGCACACCGCCCATCTGATTGCCTACATAGGTCGCAATATTGATGGCAAAGGGGCCGGGGGTGCTTTCACTGACCGCTACAAAGTTGATGAGATCGGATTGGGAGAGCCAGTTGTTTGCGGCAACCTCCTCCTGAATCAGAGGGAGCATGGCGTAGCCGCCGCCAAAGGTGAACAATCCGATTTTAAAAAATGTGAGAAACAGTTTAAGAAAAATCATTGCTTTGCACCTCGCTTTCCGTGAATCAGCGAAGCGATGAGTCCTGTCAGTGCGCAACCGATGATGATATACAGCACATTGATGTTGAGCACTGCTGCCGCGATCAGTGCCCCTGCGGCAATGCAGTAGGAGAGAATCTTTTTGGGGCATTGCCGATACATCGACCACCATGCTTTGAGGATCAATGCCAGCACACCTGCGCGAATGCCGAAAAATGCGTACTGCACGGCTTTCAGCGACTGGAACTCATTGAGTACAAAGGAAATGAGCGTAATGATGAGAAACGACGGCAGCACCACGCCAAAGGTCGCCAGTGCTGAGCCTAGCACCCCTGCCACGCGGTATCCCACAAAGGTTGCGGTGTTGATGGCAATGGGTCCAGGGGTAGATTCCGCGATTGCCACAATGTCCAGAATATCCTGATCAGTGATCCATTTCTTATTTTCCACCACTTCTTTCTGTATCAGTGGAATCATGGCATAGCCGCCGCCAAAGGTAAATGCGCCGATGCGGAAAAACGATGCGAATAATCCCCACAGCCGCTTGCCGTAGGCATCACCCTGTTGATTTGCTTTCATTGATAGCCTTCTTTCTGTGAGATCGTATTTTTGCCAAAGATATTATACCCGGTTTCCGGCGTATTGTCAAGCATTACGGAAATTTATGATTGATGGGATGATGCGGTTTGTGCCTGTCTGCGTCGAATGCGCCTCCAGTTAATGAATCCGTACAGATCATTGCAGAAAAAAATCACAAAGCATAAGATCATGGGAAGGTACGCGGCATCTTCTCTTGCAGCAAGATACCATAGCAAGATGAGGACGATATCGTTTGCCGCGTATGCAAGTGCGTAATAGGGGCTGCGCAGAAAGGTCAGCATACAGGCGCAAAAGCTTGTGGCAATGGAAACCGTACTCAATGGGAGCTGTGCTGTGCCCAGCACCGAGAGGATTGGGTAAAAGATTGCCGTTACTGCCACTGTGGTGCATATTACCAGCAGCCGGTGCCTTGCCGTCAGATTTGCCACCTGTACCTCGGTTTTGCCCTCGGCAAAGGGGTGCCGCAGCCACGCTGCAAGGGAGATCAACGCCATTGGTGCAGTCATGCCCAGATAGGTAATCATCTCGCCCCAGTATGCAAACCGATAGGATATGATGCCGTAGATCAGTGAGAATACAACGGTCAGCAGTTGCCCGAAGGGTTCGCCCTTGGATACAAAAATCAGTGCCGTTGCGCCCACCAGCAGAGCCACCAGTACCATGGCATCGCAGCCACCGCCAAGGAGCAGTACCGCGGCAATCAACAGCAGTGAGCCGATCCACAGCAGCCATTCATTGCGCGTCAGTGTGGCAAAGGGATTCGTGATTTTCATGGTTGATTCCTCCAAATCCAAACAAAAGCACCCATGGTGCGCTTCTTCAAAGACCTAACGAAGCGTACCACGGATGCTGTACATTCCGTGTTCTACCCGGTGGCAGATATATGCAATCAGTTCGCCGATGCAGGAACCGGTTGTTTTTCTTCCTGTGGAGATTCTGTAGCATTCTGTGCAATTGCCGCAAGATATGCAGCCTTTGCTGCTTTGCGCTGCAGGATAATCTGAACCACGGCAAAAGGCAGGCAGCAAAATGCGGTGAGCATCAGCAGGGTCTGGTACCATGTTTCAGAGGCGACTACAGGGTTATCGGTGAGAAATGCGCGGAACACCGGCACAAACAGTACCGCACTGCCCAGCATGGCAGGCAGCCCCACCCATTTTGCCTTCCTGCGCAGAAGCAGTGCAAGGGCAACGGTGAGGATGGTGAGTGCAAAGTACAGGCTCTGAAATCCTGTGGAAATGCGTGCCGTAAGGAAATTCATTGCCTCATTTACACGGTTGATGAAGTAGAAAGTGAGTGCCATAATCGAGCCGGTGATGAGCAGATGGGGCAGAAATGCGTAGATCGCTTTGCCGACGGTACGAAGATGTTTCATATTACTGCACCTCCCCGATATAGAAAATATCGCTGGTGGGGCGGCCGCCGTTGTAGGGCTTGTTATATACCTCACCGTTGAAGATCATCATCGCGCTCTGACCGCCGTCCAGATTATAAGCGTTGGTGCAGCCCAGATCCATAAACAACTGCCCGAACTCCAGCATGGTCATGCCGGTGGAGTAACCCTCCTGTCTGCCGTCTACGGTCACAAAGACATAATGTCCCGGCTCATAGTAGCCAAAGCCCGTACGCGGATTTGCACCCAGAATACCGGGGCTGAACTGGGTTTTGGGCACACCGTCTTTCACCAGCAGCGGCCCGAAGCTCATGGTCTGGTACAGACCGTTCTGCAATGCGGCATTGAGGTCATAGCTGTCGTTTTCGTCTACGGTCACGGTGCCGTCGTAAAAAACAGAACATACATCGGCACGGGGCGTATCCCGGTACATCACATAATTGCGCACAATGATGCCATTATCGCGGATGCCGTAGTAATCGCCGTTTATCGCCAGAATCGCGTGATTGTCGGTTGCGGTTTTCTTGGTATTCTCCGTAATATTCTTGCCGTACTGACCCTTTGCAAATGCCGATTTGAAGTTGTCAATGTATCGCACATAGATATCTGCAATGTATGCGACACTGTTGCCCACTTTACGCGTTTCAATGTTGATGGCAACATCATGGCTGCGGTAGGAGTTTTCGGTGATGACAACGGCATCATCATAGGAGAATTTATCGGGCCACTTGCTGCCCCAACCGGAAGGATCCGGATCCGGCAGCTTCGTGGTTGTGGTGGTTGTCACAGAGGTTGTGGTTGTGGAGACGGTCAATGTGCCTTCACCGATGCTGCCGCTGACATAAGATGTTGTTGTGGTGACATCGCTATTAACAGAAACAGTGGTTTCGATACCGCCTTGTTCAGTTGTAGCATTGCTGCCCGTCGTGGTTGTGGTAAAAGAAGTCGAACTGCTTGTCCCGTAGGGATCGCGGGTGGGAATGGATGCTTGCGGAAGCTTACTGGGGTCGTTTTCAAGGGATTGCGGGCGCACATGATGAAAATATGAAAAGGAGAGCATACAGGCTGCAAGTAGCACAACATCGCCAAGCAGCATCAGGGGGAGCGCAATCGGTTTTTTGGGGGCTTTGGGATTCTTGATCATAAACAATTCCTTTCCAATGGGAGAATGCGAGCGTTAGTCCTTGCGGAAGACCCAATCCTGCTGAATGCGGAAGCTGACAAAATACAGCAGGGTATCCACCAAGATTTTCAGCAGTCCCACGAGGAATCCGCCGTTGCCGAGCAGGGTACTCAGCAGCCATACCAGTCCGGCAGAGACCGCCATTTGCACCGCACAGAGAATGTAATAACGGAACACTGTGGCGCGGATGGGGGCATCACTCTTGAACACCGCCTTGCGGTTCATGGTGTAGTTAAACAGGGAACTGACCACACGGGCAATCAGTGTTGCAAGCCATACGGCAGGGTCGGCACCGATGAAATGCTTGAACGGTGTGAACAGCAGATTGAACAGGGCGTTATCAATGAGGAACGAGAGAATCGAGCTGCAAAAGAAGCGAATGATAATACCGTACACACGCAGCGAATCGCGAATGGGACGAAAATGCGTGGTAGAGTTGTCGTCAATATAAATGGTGCGTATCTTCTGCTCCAGCAGTGGGATTTTTTTGTTTTTGCATACCAGCAACATATTGGTTTCGTACTCAAAGCGTTCGCCGTCTACCTGGCACATGGTGGGGATCACCGCATTGGGAAACACACGCAGACCCGTCTGGGTATCGGATACTTTCAATCCGCAGAAGGTACGGAATACAAACGAGGTACATTTGTTGCCGAAGCGGCTTTTGGGCGGTACATTTTCCGCAGAGAAGTCTCTGCAACCGAGTACGATACTTTTGCCGCCATCCTCACGCATACGTTGCACGCAGGCTTCAATATCCTCAGGGTGATGCTGGTCATCGCCGTCAATGGTCACACAGCCGATGGAAGAACGGCGGTTTTCAAGATACCATTGAAACGCGGTTTTGAGCGCTCTGCCCTTGCCGAGATTCTTTGGGTGATGCAGCACCGCGCAACCGAAGCGGTCGGCAGCTTCTTCAAAGTAGTGCAGGTTTTTTGTGGCAGAGCCATCATTTACCAGCACAATATCGGAGAACCCGCGCTTGCGGATATTTTCCACGACGCGCAGCAAACGGTCATCGGGGTCGAGAGAGGGAATGATGACGGTTACATCCTGATTATGATAAGTCATAGAAAGCGACTCCTGAACAAAGCCCAAGGGCTGTTTTTTCATCTTGTTTTGTGTGTGCGTTGAAAACACAGACTGATGATACATCCGATTGCTGAAAGCAGTCTGAATGCGTGATTGCTTTTCAAAACGGCACAACGCAATACAACACCATTATAGCACAATCGTTATGAAATTGCAAGCCCTGCAGGTGGTATTTTATGGGCGGTAGCGTTCCCATAAAAAAACTGTGTATGCATTGCGCATATACAGAGAAAAGTGATCGCATCCGCGTTTATTCCGCGATGGATGCAGGTGTTGCAGGCATTGTGAGTGCCTCGTCAATGGCAGCATACACGCTGTACAGATCCAGCACACAGGATTCCAATGCCCGGCAGATGCGGTTATCAAAGCCGAAAGCATCGCGCAGCGAGTTCAAAGTGCGGCGTTCGTTGATATCCTCAAAGCTATCGTAGATTGCAACCGAGAACAGCTCCATATACACCTTGCGCTTGAGCAGCTCAGGCAATTGCGCGAGGGTATCACGGGCAGCGTTGCAGGCAGCAGCATCGTAAGAAAAACCGCTTATATGCATATCCTTGGCGTACTGCTCCAGCACCTTTGCCTCTTCCACATCTACAATGCCGTCATCTTCAATGATCTCCGAAGCAAGCGTCAGAAAAGCCTCCGATTCAATGGGGCCAAGCTCATGTAAAAACATAGCACACAAATCCTTTCCTCATCAAATGGGTGATATATCACCCTATGTATTCAGTATAGCATACTCAGGCAAAAATTGCAAGTGATTTCACAGAAACTGCACAAACACATCATCATGTTTTGCTTTTTCGATGTGCGATACGATGCTATTGCCGATGTATGGTATGGGATCACGGGCGATCAGCGGTGGACTGCCATGATTTGCAGCAGCTTGAACAATCTGCGTTGCCCGCGGCGTATGGTGCGTGATACAGTGGATTCATCTACGCCGTAACGCTGTGCAATCTCTTTCATGGTCATGCCTTCTTCGTAGTAGGCAAGGCAGTAACTGCGCTGGGCGGGTGTCAGCTCTGTGCGCATAGCACGGTGCAGCATACGTGTTAGTGCCTTATGCCGGGCACTGTTGTTGTTCTGGTCTGCCATACCGAAAGCCACCTGTATGGATTCGGCACAAGACTTGACAAATACGGGGTCAAACGCCAATACCGCATCGGAATAAACAGTCCGTTTTCGTCTCATGTACCCTCCTGTTCCTGATGGCGTGCGTAAATGCAGATTGAGCGCAGCGCATCACAAAGGCAGTAGTATTCATCGGTCAGCAGCTCGATTTTCTGTTCAAGACGCTTTTGCTGTAACGCTGATTGGTATGTAGCGCGGATATTGTTGCGTGACGCTTTCAGTTGTTCTTTTGCGATGTTGCGCGCTTTCAGTACGGCGGCAACCGCTTGACGGTATTCCTGCTCCATGCGGATGTAGCAATCGGCTGCAGAACTCAGTGACATGGTTTGTGTGATTCGGCTCATGGTTTCGTCCTCCTTATGATGATCGGTTCCGTGGCGAAGACAAACAGAACAAATGTTCTGTATTCCTAGTGTACATCATATCAGAGGAAAAGTCAAGCCTTTGGTGGGGCGTTTTTGACGCACCCCGATTCTCCGCGCGCCGGAAGTACGGCGCAAGGGTAATCCGCTGTCCCTTGACCCTGCAAGCCTTTGAAAAGGCTTGACCGAAACTGTTATCATGACTTTTTTCTACAAGCAAAAATCTCCGGAAAATAGCATTCCCGGAGATCTTATGTTTACTATTATACATTGGGCAATTGCCCTTTTTCAGGGTGATGATGCCGCAGCGAAATGCTTGCACAAATGGGTGCGATCAGCGGAGCATTTTGCTCAGTAATGCTCGAAAAGGCAGCCGCATACAGCTTGTGATTCCATTGCAGCAGATACAGCGCGTGTTCCTCTGCCTTTGCACCGCCGCCGACGGTAAAATGTACCCGTAGGCTAGGGGAGTGCTTGACAAATCCGCGCACCTGTTCATGAATCTGCAAGCGGTCGCTTTCTGTTTGGTACGAGGGAATCAGTCGTTTGCCCAGCGCGGTGCAAAGTTCTTCGGCAGTGATCCTATGAATGGGCAGGTCGCTTTGCATCACCGAAATACAAAGGCGAAGGCCGTTTTGCTGATGGCGGAAGATGCATTCGGTTCTGGTGTTGCGCAGGCAGGCAAAGTCATTGGTCAGATTGACATACAGCATCTGATTCATACAGCAGATCAATCTCGGCAGCAGTATGACAGTGTATGCAGGTGCAGAGCGGCGTTTTCGGAACCGTGAAAAGAAACCTTTCTGTTCGCCGTCCCCTGCGGGATGTTTCCATGCCATGCCAGCATCAATTGCTTTCATCTACGGTGATAATAAAGCCGTCGATGTTATTGCCGCTGATGGTATAATCCTCTTTGTTGGGTACGGGTACGGTTGTGCTGCCTGTGAGATTTGCAGGCACATAGTAGATGATATGATCATCATAATGCAGCATTCCTTTGCCGTATTCGTATTTCTCCTTCATCTGCGTGAGATATTCCTCCAGGCAGAGATTGTATTCCGTCATATATTTCGCATGGGGCGTGCCCACATAGCGAATGACCGTATCGGTGGCGGTGTTTCCCGTCAGATCTTCTTTGCCTTCGGGGTAGCGCAGAATATAGCCGTAGTCCGCCATGTGATCGTAGAGCCACGAATAGGGCGATGTATTGGTGATATAGCCAAAACCGCCGTTTGCCTTATTCAGGTGCAGCTGAATGCTCAGACCGCAAGAAGATTCCTCGGTGCTTTTGGGGGCGTTCTTTGCCAGATAGCCGTCGTTGACCATGATCTCTTTGTTGGCAGTAGCGGCGAAGTAGGCTTCCATCAGTTTGTTGAAGGATGTGAGGGCGGTGCTGTTGAGCAGGGTTCTTGCAGGGTAGGAAACCGTGTAGCAATCGGGCTTACCGGCGGCATAGGCCACTGCTTCCAGTGCCAGTTCTTCCTCCGAGAGATGGGAAGCATAACTGTTGTTGACCAGTACCAGATTGCCGGAATAGATCTGTGCAGGCTCCACGGTGATCTCCGTATAGCTGTTCAGCGTGGAGGAAGAGGGATTCGAAGGTGTAGAATCCACTGCAGAGGAGCCGGGGTCTGTCAGGGAGCTATCCGGGGTAGAAACGATAATCGGGCCGGACACAGAGCTGTTGTTGTCATCTCCCCCAAAGCAGGAGCTGACACAGGCACCGAGCAGGAAAACCAAAGCGATCAATACACAGGCGGATGCAAAAACGCGTCCCCACAAAATACGACGGCGAGCCATAGTAAAACCTCCATCTATTTCCAGGCACTACCGTACAAAGCCCGTCTATCGGCTTTGCACGGTGTTGCCATCACTTCCGCAGCATCGAAAGGATGCATCTGATTCGATTTTATCATTATAACATACTTTCGACATATTGGCAAGGGCTTTCACAGAAATTTCTCATGCTCTGCGCGGCAGTGGAAAGCCCCGACCATGCAGAATGTCAGCAACAGCCTGTCCACGGAGGTGCTCCGTGAGGGTTCTACAGAATGAACAGCCGTCCTGTGCAACGCAAGACGGCTGTGGATATCATGTATCTTTTAAGGACTTATGCCTGAAAAATTCGATTTTGCCGCAGCCTGTGCATTCATACATGGTGATATGCAGCACCTGCGTCATCAGGCGGTTTGCCTCACGCAGCAGCGGATGCTTTGTGCCACTGGGAACAGGCATGGCGGGTTTCATTTCCGCACCACAGCGCAGACATTGTATCGGCATGGTCATAGGGCAGCGTATTCTTCAATGCGGCGGCGGGTTTCTGCCTCGCCTAGCACATGGCTGATCTCCCACAGATCGGGGGAATTGCAGCGACCCGTCAGTGCCACACGGATCAGATTGCTCACATCTACAATGCTGCCGGGGTACAGCTCAGGATTTTTCTTGTACTTTTTCACCTGTACCGCGTAGCCCAGAGCATCGGCGATCTCCTTGACCTTGCCAAACCACACGGTCGAATCATCTGCAAAATCCATGGTGGCGAGGTAACGGGTCAGGATCTCTTTTTTGTGCTCCGGAGAGATGTTCTCCGGGCAGGCATCTTCACGGGTAAACCGTGCAGTGTCGTAGAACGCCAGGAAATCATATGCCTGCTGCCAACTGCCGAAGTCCTTACGGGGCTTGTCGCCACCTCTGCCGATATTCAGTGCCGCCAGATAATAGTCGCGGTTGTGCTCCAGACGGGCGGCTTCTTCGGGTGTACGGTATTCCTTCACCCATGCCAGCAGATGCTCAAACACAAATTCTGCGGTCTGGAAGGAGAGATATTCCTTTGCGATGTGGTCAAGCTTTGCCAGATCAAACAGCGCACCCGAACTGCTCATCTTCTCCAGAGAGAATGTGAACGCACGGGAATCTGCCGTGGGATTTGCCAGGCGCCATTCCTCAAAATTGCTGTTGAGTACTGTAAGCAGATACTGCTGTACCGCCTCAGGCGGGAACCCCTCTGCGCGGTAGTAGGAAAGTGCCAGTTCGGGATCCTTGCGCTTGGAAAGCTTGCGTTTGGAAGTGCCGTCCATCTTCATCAGGGTAGCGGTATGGCAATACAGCGGACGCTCCCAGCCTAATATATCAAACAACTGCACATGGATGGGCAGTGTGGCAAGCCAGCTTTCATCGCGCAGAACGTGGGTGGTGCGCATAAAGTGATCGTCACAGACATGGGCAAAGTGATAGGTGGGTATGCCATCGGATTTGAGCAGCACGAAATCGGTGTAGTTCTCCTGCACCTTCAGCTCTCCGCGAATGCCGTCCTGTACAGGAATCATAT
>JAEDLR010000071.1 GCA_016295145.1 Oscillospiraceae bacterium | reverse complement strand
AGGCACCGATACCCGGTAAGCCTGCAGTGGGCATCGAGGTTGCCAATAATACAAAAGATACGGTTACCTTGCGCGAGCTGCTGGAATCTCCCGAATTTCAGGAATCCAAAAGCAAACTGACCTTTGCTGTGGGTAAAGATATTGACGGCAATGTGATCCTCGGCGATATTGCCAAAATGCCCCATATGATTATCGCAGGTACGACAGGTTCTGGTAAATCGGTGTGTACCAACTCGATCATCATGAGCATTCTCTATCATGCGTCGCCGGAGGAAGTGCGCCTGATTCTGGTGGATCCCAAGGTAGTTGAGTTTGCCCCTTATGACGGTATTCCTCATCTGCTGATACCGGTTGTGACGAATCCTCAGAAAGCGGCCGGCGCGCTGAACTGGGCGGTCATTGAGATGGAACGCCGCTATGCGTTGTGTGCCCAGTACGGTGTCCGAGATTTGAAGGGCTACAATGCCATTGCCGAGCGCAACGAGGGCATGAAAAAGCTGCCGCAGATTTTGATTATTATTGATGAGTTTGCCGATTTGATGATGGCGTCCTCTAAAGAAGTTGAGTCTGCCGTGATCCGTATCGCACAAAAGGCAAGAGCCGCAGGCATTCATTTGATTATTGCAACACAGCGTCCTACTGTGGATGTGATTACGGGCCTTATCAAATCCAATGTGCCTAGCCGTATCGGTATGTCCGTGAAATCGGCGCAGGATTCCCGTATTATTCTGGATTGTTCAGGCGCAGAGACCCTGCTCGGTAACGGCGACCTGCTGTTTTATCCCAACGGTTGGCGGGAGCCAAAGCGTGTGCAGGGCTGTTTTACCTCCGATGCGGAAGTCGAGGCGGTTACAAGCTTCTTGAAGAGCAACAGTGCGTCAGATTACGATAGCGAGATTATGGAGGCGGTGGAGCAGAATATTCCTACTGCCAAAGGCGATAAACCGGGCGATGACGATGATGATCTTTCTGCTCTTTCCGGCGATGATGCGTTGTTGATTCGTGCCGCAGAACTTGCTGTGGATATGGGACAACTTTCCACCACAGCCTTACAGCGCAGATTGAAACTGGGCTATGCCCGTGCCGCACGCATTATGGAGTCCATGGAGGAGCGTGGTATCATCGGTCCCTCTGAGGGTGCCAAGCCCAGAAAAGTTCTGATGTCACCACAGGAACTGACCGAGTGGAAACTGCGTTTTGCTGCCAAGGGCGGAGATCTGGGCCAGTGACGATCATTCTGCGATATTTACCAATCACCCATCAGGAGGCGTAAACAATGGATAACGGATTTTTGCCCGTAACTCTTGCTGAATTACAGGCACAGGGCATCTCGCAGCCGGATTTTGTCTATATTACAGGCGATGCCTATGTGGACCACCCCAGTTTTGGTGTGGCGATCATTTCTCGTGTGCTGCAATCCAGAGGATATTCTGTAGCCATACTGCCTCAACCCGATTGGCATTCCGAAGAGGATTTCAAACGCTTTGGTAGACCCAGGCTTGCGTTTCTGGTAACCGCCGGTAATATTGATAGTATGGTCGCACATTACACTGCTGCCAAGAAAAAGCGCAGCGATGATGCCTATTCTGCCGGGAGAAAAGCCGGTAAACGTCCTGACCGTGCCGTTACCGTGTATTGTCGTATGCTTCGTCGTATATACGGCGATGTGCCGATTCTGATTGGCGGGCTGGAAGCATCGCTGCGCCGATTTGCCCACTATGACTATTGGGCGGATACCGTCAAGCCCTCTGTGCTGGTGGAGAGCGGCGCGGATATCCTGATGTTTGGGATGGGCGAGCATAGCATTGTGGAGCTTGCTGACCGTTTGCGTGACGGTGTACCTGTTTGTGATATCACGGATGTGCGCGGTACCTGCTATCTGACCGCACCTGCTAATACGCCCATCGGCAGTGCCGAGTGCCCCTCATTTGCGCAGGTATGCGAGAGCAAAGAGGCGTATGCCCGTGCCTGTCGTATCCAGTATGATCAACAGGATGAAGTTTACGGCAAGCGAGTGATCCAGCGTCACGGTGACCGTATGCTTGTGCAGAATCCGCCTGCTCTTTCCCTTACCACTGAGGAGTTGGATGCCGTCTATGCATTGCCCTATATGCGTACCTATCACCCCATGTATGAAAAAGAGGGTGGTGTGCCTGCCATCGAGGAAGTGCGTTTTTCCATCACACATAACCGCGGCTGCTTCGGATTCTGTAATTTCTGTTCCATCGCCCTGCATCAGGGCAGGAAAATTGCCACACGCAGCGAAGCATCTGTGATCAGCGAGGCAAAACTCCTCACTACGCTGCCGGATTTCAAGGGCTATATCCATGATGTGGGCGGTCCCACCGCGAACTTCCGTCATGTCTCCTGCGAAAAGCAACTGGAGCATGGTCTGTGCAAGGGCAGAAAATGTCTTGCACCCACGCCCTGTAAGAATCTGCGCGTTGACCATACTGAATACCTGAATCTGTTGCGTAAGCTGCGCAATTTGCCAAAGGTGAAGCGTGTCTTTGTCCGTTCGGGCATTCGTTATGATTATCTGATGGAGGATCGCGACGACAGCTTTTTCAAGGAGCTTGTCCATTATCATGTCAGCGGGCAGTTAAAGGTAGCCCCCGAACATTGTTCCTTAACCGTACTGGATGCCATGGGCAAACCCCATATTGAAGTGTATAAAGCCTTCCAGAAGCGTTTTTATGGTTTAACCAAAAGCATGAATATGGAGCAGTATCTGGTGCCCTATCTCATGAGCTCCCACCCCGGCAGTACCATGAAGGATGCCATTGCGCTGGCGTGCTTTTTGAAAGAGGAGGGCTTGCGCCCTGAGCAGGTGCAGGATTTCTATCCTACTCCGGGCACGATCTCAACCTGCATGTTCTATACGGGCCTGAATCCTTATACCCTGCAGCCGATCTATGTTCCCCGTACCGCCAAAGAAAAAGCAGAGCAGCGCGCCATGCTGCAGTATTTTAAACCTGAGAATTATGCTCTGATCCGTGCGGCACTGTGTAAAGCAAACCGTCGCGATCTCATTGGCAGCGGTGCGCACTGTCTGGTGCCTGCCGAAACAAGCGGCCAGTCAAAGAAAGGAAACGGCAACCGATGGAACGCAGAAACAACACACGCCAAGGGCGGTGGCGGTCGAAGCCGAATCAACAGCGCAAAAACGCACAAAACGCGAAGAAAATCGCCCAAATAATTGAGTGCCTGCTGATTTTTTTGGTTGCGACTGTCATATGGTATTGCACCTTGCCAACCGACAAACCCATGCAACCCGACGAAATGCGTGTGTATATGCTGGATGTTGGGCAGGGCGATGCTTTTCTCATTCGCACCGCATCCTGTAATGTCCTGCTTGACGGCGGTGAGAGCGACAATGGCGACCGGCTTGTGCGTATGCTCCACGCCATCGGTGTCCAAAAACTGGATTATATCATCAATTCGCATCCCCACTATGACCATTTTGGCGGTCTGATCACCGTGCTTGCGGAGATGCCCGTTGGCACGCTGTATCTGTGCGATGTTCCCGATGCGTTGATGCCAACATCCGCATATTTCTTTGATTTTATGGATGCCATGGAAGCATCGGATGCAACGGTTCGTATTCCGCAATGTGGTGATACGCTTGTTTTAGATGATGCGGTGCTGACCTTCCTTTCGGTGGATAACAGTGCATATACCGATTTGAACGACTGTTCCCTGCTTTGCAGAATCGACCATAACGAGATCAGCTTTTTATTCTGCGGTGATCTGTCTGCAAAATCGGAGCGTGAGTTTGTCAGACAAGGGCTGATCCAACCAGTAGATGTATTGAAGTGTGCGCATCATGGCAGCAATTCTTCCAGTTGTGATGCATTTCTGGCTGCAGCGCAACCCCAGTGTGTCATGATTCCCGTTGGCACTGAAAATGATTATGGCCACCCATCCGTGCAATGCCTGAAGCGGATTGGTGCATATACCGATCAGGTGTTCCGTACAGATACCGACGGCGATGTGATGTTTTCATCCGACGGTACGAAATTGATGGTAACGATACACTATCAGGCAGATGAGGACAGAAAGGAGGCAGGGTGATGATTCTGGTAGAACGCGTTGAGGACGGCATCGCCGTGCTGGAGATCACCGACAGCACTGATGCAATTACATACCGTAGTATGCCTGTGCAGGCGTTGGGACTCGCCGTTCGCGCAGGTGATGTGCTGTATCAAACAGAAAGCGGCTGGCAGGTCGATACAGCAGCAACCGAGGCACGCCGCAGACTTGCCGCTGGGCGGTTTCATCGCCTGATGCAACATGACAGCTGATGCGATTGTAGTCGGCGGCGGTGCGGCAGGCTGTTATGCCGCCATTACCGCAGCAAGGCTAGGCAGAAAAGTACTGCTTCTGGATGGCAATGATCGACTGGGACATAAGCTTTCGATTACAGGTAAGGGACGCTGTAATGTCACCAACGCCTGTGATATGGATACCCTGATGGCGAATATTCCGCGCAACAGCCGTTTTCTCTACTCTGCCTTTTCGCAGTGTATGCCCGAAGATGTGATGGCTTTTTTTGAGCAGGAGGGTGTGCCGCTAAAGGTCGAGCGTGGTAGGCGTGTGTTTCCGCAAAGCGACCATGCCGCGGATATTGTCAACGCGCTGCTTTCTGCCATGCGGCAGGCAGGCGTGCGCACCGAGCGCGCCCGTGTAGATGCTCTGATCTTGCAGGAGGGTGCCTGCATTGGTGTAAAAAGCGGCGAGAAGTCTTTCTATGCCCAATCGGTTTTGCTTGCAACAGGCGGTGCATCCTATCCGCGAACCGGTTCTTGCGGCGATGGCTACCGTCTGGCAAAAATGGCAGGGCACAGCATTGTATCCCCACAGCCGTCCCTCGTACCCATCGTTACCGTGGAGGAGTATCCTGCCCGTATGAGTGGGCTCTCGCTGAAAAATGTGCTGCTTACCGTAAAGCGAGGGAACGCTGTCTGCTACAGCGAGCAGGGGGAGATGCTGTTTACGCATTTCGGTGTGTCCGGTCCCCTTGTTCTGTCGGCAAGCGCAATGATGGATGCGCGTTGTGCCTCGGAATACAGCCTGTTCATTGACATGAAGCCTGCCCTGAGCGCAGAGCAGCTTGACTTGCGGATTCAGCGTGATTTTGCCGAATCTCCCAATCGCATCCTTGCCAATACGCTGCAAAAGCTGCTGCCTTCTTCCCTGATTCCCATTGTACTGGAGCTTGCCGCAATCTCTCCGGATTTGCGCGTCAACAATGTAACGAAAGCGCAACGGCAGCAATTGGGGGCAATCGTCAAAGCGTTGCCCTTGCATTGCCGAAGTATGCGTCCCATTGCCGAAGCCATCATCACAAGAGGCGGTGTATCAGTGAAAGAAGTGTCCCCAAAAACGATGGAATCCAAGCTGTGTAGGGGCCTTTTTTTTGCTGGGGAGCTGCTGGATGTGGATGCCTACACAGGCGGTTATAACCTGCAAATTGCCTTTGCAACGGGCTATGTCGCAGGCTGTGCAATATAAGTGATACGAAACTTGGAGGATTTGAGATGTCAGATAGGATTTACAATATTGCCATCGATGGCCCTGCAGGTGCAGGAAAAAGTACCCTTGCCCGTAAGCTCGCCGAGCGTCTCGGGTTCGTGTATGTGGATACTGGTGCCATGTACCGCGCGATTGCCTATTACGCACTGCTGAATCAGCTAATGCCCATGGAGGAGATTATTTCGCATCTGCCTTGCATCCATATTGCATTGCGCTACGAGCATGGCGTGCAACGTGTCTATATCAATGATATGGATGTCTCCGAAAAAATCCGCACAGATGCGGTTTCCATGGCAGCTTCCCGAGTGTCAGCGGTGCCCGAGGTGCGCGCATTTCTGTTTGATTTGCAGCAGCAGCTTGCCAAGCGGCAATCGGTGGTGATGGATGGCAGAGATATCGGCACCGTGGTGCTGCCAAATGCCCATGTCAAGATCTTTCTGACTGCTTCCCCAGAGGAGCGTGCCAAGCGCAGACACATCGAGCTTTGCGAAAAAATGGGTGAATCAGCCCCCGATTATTCAACTGTGCTGGCAGATGTGATACAGCGTGACCATCAGGATTCCACACGCGCCATCGCACCCTTGAAACAGGCTGAGGATGCGGTGCTGTTGGATACCACATCTTATGATTTGGAAGAATCCTTGGAAGCATTGTATCGTATTTGTAAGGAGCGTCTGGAAGCCAATGAGTAAATTTTATAATTTTGCACTGGTTGTGGTGCGCCCGATTATGCATCTTTGCTTTTCCATTCACGCCGAGGGCAAAGAAAACATACCGCAGCAGGGTGGTTATTTGTTTGTGAGCAATCATCGTAGTAATGCAGACCCAGTGCTGATTCCGTTGCTTGTTCCGAAGCAGCAGTTCTGCTTCATTGCCAAGCAAGAGCTTTTCAAAAATAAGCTGTTTGAAAAAATCATTACGGCGTTGGGAGCCATTGCCATTGACCGTGGCAGCGGGGATCTTTCGCCATTGGATGAACTTACCATGCGCCTGAAACAGGGAAAAAACGGCTTGATCTTCCCGGAGGGCACACGCTCAAAAGATGGCAAGCTCGGAAGATTCAAGTCGGGGGCTGCATATATTGTTGCACAGGCAGGCGCAGATGTGGTGCCTGTATCGGTGCAGTATGAGGGTAAGCTGCATTTCCGCAGCCGTATTACCGTCACATACGGAAAACCACTGCATCTGGTGGATGCGCCGCTTACCGAACCGAATCCTCGTGATTTGCGTCGGATCCGTACCGAAATGCACAGTGCGGTTGCAGCTTTGCTGCCGCTTGAGGAGGAACAGGCAGACATCCCCGAAAAAACATCGGAAGTTTAAAGGAGTGCATATCTCATGGCTAGACGCATTGATTACGGACGCATTGCCGTAATTCTGTCGGTGATTATTTTCCTGATTTTTGCAGCAGATTTCATCCGTCGTGCCTATCATGATTGGCGTGGTCAAAACGGTCAGCTCATCGTGCAGACCAATTCGAGCATTGATCCATACGGCACTTCATTACCGCCCACTACGCCTGATCATCAGACCAGTACGACCACAACGACCACCACTACCTCCAATCCCGATGAAAATCTGCCGAAGCTGACGCTGCTTGGATCCGAAGTGTACACTGGTTCTCTGGTGCTCGTCAATGAAACATTGCATTGGCAGGGGCAAAGTGCGCTTGTGGCGTTCTCCGAACTGAATTACGCAAATTTCCGTCTGCCAACGCGCAGCCTGCAAATCTCAAAAAGTATGTCCAATGATCTCATACGGATGTTCAATGATTTTTATGCAGCGACCAGTCTTGGCAATGTCATGATCTATGCCACAACTGAAACGCCGAAAGCAGCTGCCTACCAGGTATCTATGCCGGAGCGTGCGAGTGGGCTTTCCATAGATCTTGCCCTGTGGGATGAAACAAGCGGTACGCATTCGCCGTATCAACCCAATGGAAATTATGGGTGGCTGCAATCCCATTGCGCTGAGTACGGTTTTGTGCAGCGTTATACTGCTGAAAAAACTGAGCAGACAGGCGTGGAACAGCAGGTTTGGCATTACCGTTATGTGGGGATTCCCCATGCGCAGTATATGACCCAGCAGAATCTGTGTCTGGAAGAATATCTGGAGCTGCTGCGCACCGCCCATGGTGCAGATGCACCCCTGAGCATCACTGCAAACAATGGGAACTATACTGTGTATTATGTACCTGCTGCCGAGGGCGGTGGTATGACAGAAGTCACTGTTCCCAAAAATCTGCCCATTACCGTTTCCGGCGATAATCAGGGCGGCTATATCATCTGCATTCAAAATGCAAATTCATAAAAGACTGCACACGATTTCACAAGAATAGAAGCCCCGAAGCAATGATTGTCAACTGCTTCGGGGCTTTGCTATACATATTCGCTTCGTGCATCCATCAAAATTTGCCAAAATGCTTCACCCAGTGAATGGAGAAACGTTTTTCAAAAAGGCACACCCACAGACTGCCTTCCAAAACGATCAATATGCGTCAATGTCTTCTTTGCATATTGTTTGCGCTGCGCTTTCATGATGACCGATCCTCAGCGAAGATTTTTCCTTGTCTTTATCATTTTCATGCGCGTAAACTCTTCGCGCTCTTTTTCTTCCAGATGATCTGAAATAATGCGAATGGTCTCAGTATAGCGCGGTATCAGGATATTCTTCAGCGCGTTGGCGCGCTTTTGTGTTGCAGCAATGGCACCTGCCAGACGATATACACCGTTATCGACGGAAGCAAGTTGCAAAGTAATATCACGCACTTTACAAAAAGCCGTATAAGCGATATCCAGTTCAATATTCGTGTTGAAAAAACCGTAGGGAATCAGCGGATCGTCAGGCGTATGCTCTACGGTAGGAATCTCCACACCCATGACAGTGCGCGTGTGAATTGTAATATTGTGGTCGATCGGCACGCAGTTTGCAAAGGGTTCAATCACACCCAGCGTGATATTAGCATTTTGCAGCATGGCATACGCCTCAACATAAATGTTCTGTATGGAGTCGCGCAGCGACTTTGCCTGTTCGACTAGTTGCATCAGTTCTCTCGTCAAAACATTGCGTTTGCGATCCATCAGGTCATAACCGAGTTTACACAGTGCCAGCGAGCGTTTTGCCGCCATCAGATTGCCTTTGGTTGGGATGATCGGCATTGCCATGGGGCATCACTCCTTCCCGCAAAGACGCTGCATCGCATTGGGGATATAGTGTTTCTTGCGCATGGTTTCATCAATGCGGTCAAGTGCCGATTCCGGCAGTACGGAAAGTAGCAGCCACCCCAGATCCAATGTTTGTTCGATGCTACGTTCTTCGGTAGGTCCTTGTGCAAGAAATCTGGTTTCAAACAGTTTGCCAAATTCCAGATATCTGCGGTCAAGGTCGGAAAGTTCCTCCTCACCGATGACAGAGGCAAGCGATCGCGCATCCTGTACCTGCGCATGAATATAGCTGCAGCGGTAGACGCATTCCCGC
>JAEDLR010000070.1 GCA_016295145.1 Oscillospiraceae bacterium | reverse complement strand
TGGTCGATGGTTGTCAGAATGGCGCAGGTATGACCGTCAAAGCCGTATTTTGCGCGGTCGTAGCCGATATCCACAATGACATCCCGGGCAATTCGCGGGATATCAATGGTGGCGGTGGTGGTGATTTCGCCCATGCACAGCACCATACCGGTGGTGCAGCAGGTTTCGCAGGCAACTCTGCCGTAGGGATCTTGCTCCAGAATAGCATCCAGCACGGCATCCGAGATCTGGTCGCAAATCTTATCGGGATGACCTTCTGTGACGGATTCCGAGGTGAAAAATCTTCTCATTTTCAAACATCCTCCTTGTAGTAAGATAAAAAACGGCATTCGCTCGCATAGGAACGAATGCCATAGCCTTACAGACTGCATACGCCCCTCATCTTTCGGCTAAGAGATATCCGATCTCTTACCGCGGGAATTGGCACCGTACAGGGCACAGCGCAGATCACGCCGCACCGAGGGGTTGCCGCAACTTCACAGGACCCATTCCTCCGTTGCTCTGGATAAGGTACAAGTCTATTATAGCGCATAGCGGCGCATTTGTCAATAGTCTGGCATAATTTTTATTCCACGCTGCGGTTTACTTTGTCGAGCACAACCAGTGCGCGGCTGCCCATATCGGAATAGCGTTGCTCTACCAATTCCCGGGGCCATGAAACATTTGCCTCCTGCATGGGGTCGTTGAAGTAATAATTGCTATCATCGTAGCCGACCAGTACCAGGCAATGCTCTCTTGCAGGCCAGAAGTACCATTCATTGGTGCGGTTTCCGTCGGAATCCAGCAGATACCACCCGATGGCACCGTAGGTTTCCTGCATATCCATGGTTGCCCACACCATCACAGGCGTATTCTGCAGCAGATAGGTTTCCGCAAGGTGTTGCAAAGACTCGCCCTCCAGCGGTACGGCTTCCTTCCCTTCGGGCAGGAAATGGTTCATCATCTTACTGACCACAGGGGGGAAACAGCCGAAGCTGGTTTTGTCCATGGGGCTGCCGATGAACGCATCATTGGGGTGATACCCGTAGTTTTTCCCGTTGGCCATGTAGGTGTATTCTGCAAAGGTGTTTGCTACGATGTCGTCAATACTTGGGGTAACGCCGTAGAATTCCATCACCATTTTGGCGCTGATCAGCTCGCAGCCCGTAGGCAGCAGCCCGTTTTGTGTATAGTATGGTACCTCCACCATTATGGCAGGCGATGCAGTTGTGGTTGCGGTCGTTGTGCTTGTGCATTCGGAAGATGTCGTGGTATGATTCGGATCTTCATTGGTCTGGCCGGATGATGTCGTTGTAGTGGTTGTGGTCGAATTGCTTGTGGAATTCGCTGATTGTGAATCGGTCAGTGGGTTTTCTCCTTCGCGCTTCACAGCAAGTCCGATGCCCAAAACCAGCATACAAACCGCAATGATGCCAACGACTGCATCTGCCGTCAGAGGCGTGCGCTTTTTATGACCCTTTTTCATATGATACCTCCGTAGTGGTTGTAGTGGTTTCATTCTACCCCTTTTTTGTCCCCAAATCAAGTGTTTTGTCAAATATCTGCACAAGACGCACAAAATAGACCCGCGCTTTCTTTGAATTCTCATACATATATACCATGTACAGACAACGGATGCATTGTGTCTCCGGCGGATTGGTATGGGGCTCTGCCTCATACCCCGCCAAAGGAATTATATTCCTTTGGAAACCCACGCCAAAAGTGGTACCCCCTCAACGAGGGGGTACCACTTTGTTGAAATGCAGGGGGGGTGTGTGGAGACAGCGTCCCCACATACGTGCATCGAAAACACAACCAATCTGCTATCCGTACATGGTATATGATGAAGGGGAACTCAGAACAACCCGCTGATGTTGCCTTCGTTATCACAATCAATATTGAAAGCGGCAGGAACTTTAGGCAGACCGGGCATGACCATAATATCGCCCGTGAGGCAGACGGCAAAGCCTGCGCCGGCAGAGAGCTTGACATCGCGGACGGTAATGGTAAAGCCCTCGGGCTTGCCCAGCTTTTTGGGATCATCAGAGAGGGAATACTGCGTTTTTGCTACACAGATCGGCACATTGCCGTAGCCCAGTGCTTCTATTTCGGCAATGGCTTTTTCTGCCTGCGCGGTAAAGTTGACACCATCGGCGCGGTAGATCTCCTTGGCGATTACGTTCAGCTTTTCTTTAATGGGCAGTTCGGTGTCATACAGAGGCCGGAAGTCCGCTTCATTTTTTTCGATCACTGCACAGACTTTTTCTGCAAGATCGGTGCCGCCTGCGCCGCCCTTTGCAAAAATCTCTGCCAAAGATACAGGCACGCCCATCTTCTCGCAGAAATCATGGATGACAGCCAGTTCCGCATCGGTATCGGTGTGGAAACGATTCATGGCAACGACAACAGGCACACCAAACTTTCGCAGGTTTTCAATATGCGCCTGCAGATTGACGATACCCTTTTGCAATGCCTCGACGTTTTCTGTCTGCAACTCTGCCTTGGGCACGCCGCCATTGTATTTGAGTGCGCGTACGGTTGCAACCAGCACCACGCAATCGGGTTTCAGCCCCGCAAAACGGCACTTGATATCCATGAATTTTTCCGCACCGAGATCCGCACCAAAGCCTGCCTCAGTAATGCAATAATCGCCTAATTTGAGCGCAAGCTTGGTGGCGCGCACGGAGTTACAGCCGTGTGCAATGTTTGCAAAGGGCCCGCCGTGCATGATAACCGGTGTGTTTTCCAGCGTCTGCACCAGATTGGGCTTCAGCGCATCTTTGAGCAGTGCGGTCATAGAACCCTGTGCGTTCAGATCACGGGCATAGACAGGCTTGTCCTCGTAGGTATATGCCACCAGAATATTGCCCAGACGTGTTTTCAGATCAGCGAGATCGCTGGCAAGGCACAGAATTGCCATTACCTCAGATGCCACCGTGATGCGGAAGCTGTCCTGACGCGGTACGCCGTCTTTTTTGGCGCCCAGACCCACTACGATGTTGCGCAGTACGCGGTCGTTCATATCCATGCAGCGGTCGATGACCACGCGGCGAGGGTCGATGCCCAGCGCATTGCCCTGCTGAATGTGATTATCCAGCAGCGCACACAGCAGGTTGTTTGCAACGGTAATGGCGTGCATATCGCCGGTAAAGTGCAGATTGATATCTTCCATGGGCACAACCTGTGCGTAGCCGCCGCCTGCTGCACCGCCCTTAATGCCGAATACAGGGCCCAGAGACGGCTCACGGAGAGCGAGTACGGCATTTTTGCCGATTTTTGCCATGGACTGTGCCAGACCAACCGAAATGGTAGTCTTACCCTCGCCGGCGGGGGTGGGATTGATGGCGGTGACTAGGATCAGTTTGCCGTCGGGATTGTTTGCGGTTTTGGCAATCAGGGCCTCGGAAAGCTTTGCCTTGTAGTGACCATATGGCTCCAGATCTTCTTCGCCAATGCCGAGCTTTGCGGCAATCTCGGTGATTTTGAGCATTTTCGCTTGCTGTGCAATTTCAATATCGGTCAACATCCGTGGATTCCTCCTGTAACATTTTTGATTTTCGGGGTACCTATACACAGTATAACACAGATTTGCAATTTTGCCAACGGTTTTTTGCAGAAAAATCAATCTTCCCGGTGTTCGATGAAAGCAATCATCGGGAAATGGGGGGCATCGTCTCGCTTATCTTCCATAACAAATGAAAAGCAGCCGTTTTCATCGGTGAGATTGCTGGTAAAAAAGCCCTCCGGTGAGGCCTGCACCAACTGTCCTGTTTTCAGCATCAGGCAAAATACACCCAATGTATCGCACGCATCTCGCCAGAGCATCACATAGTCCCCCATGGGTCGCACATCATAGCCCAGAGAATCGGCTTTGGTGCAGTAAAGCTGCTGAGATTCTGCATCAAAATGATAGAACTGATAGTATTTATCATCCTCTGTGCCGCAGCGTTCCGCCCAGTTGACATACGCTCCGGCGCCCTCCTTGTAGAGAGGTTCGGCAGTGGAGGTGGAGAGAATGTATTCTTTCCCGTAGGAGAACACCGCCGTGCCGCCTGCCGTATCACAGGCAAAATTTTCGTCCCGATTGGCAACAAAGTCGCCATCTTCATGGGCAATGAGCCTGACGGTTTCCCATGTATCGGCAGTGGGGTCGTAGATCTTTTCGGTGACTCTTGTGCTGTTGTCCTCTGCATCGTGCAGAGCATACGAAAAGCATAGGTCGCCGTTCTCGGTGGCGAACACACGTGGTTTCACAGTTCGTCACCTCCGCTATGACTAGAAAAGCTCATTTTCGCCTTTGCGTACAATGCCGCAGATGCCGCCTTTTGCAATGACTGTTTTGTAGTCTGCGGCGGTGCGAATGGGTTCTCTTGTGAGAATGCCTCCCTGAAACATATCTGCCCAGTGGGTGTCAGAGCCGGCAACCTGTTTCAGCCCGAAGCTGTCCGCATACCACTTCGCACGGGTGTTGTAGATCTCTTCGCCGTTGGCGGCATTATAGACTTCCACAGCATCCACTACATCCGGCACCAGACGAATCGCCTGCACATACCACGCCTGACGAAAGGGGTGTGCGTGTACAATGCATCCTCCCGATTCCTTCACCAGTTTGAGATATTCGTAGGGTGTGAGTGTTGTGGTTTCGGGGTGAGCAAGCAGCCACTGGGGACTAAGCCCGTAGGTGAGAAAATCATTGCCGCTCCAACTGTATTCCCAGCCAAAGCATACTTGCAGCCCGATCTTGTCACCCTCTTCTTTTCCGTGGTGGTAACCTGCACAAAACCGTGTAACCCATTCGTTCCACGGCAGATCACGGGGCACGGCGGTATTGCCGTGATAAAAATGGTCTGTGATAAAGATGCCGTCATAACCTGCCGCCTTGCAGCCGCGTACCATATCCACAGCGGAAGCAGAGGCACAGGCACTGCCTTCGGCAGTATGTGCGTGCGTCTCCCAGCGCATCAACTGTTCCATGCAGAAAATTTCTCCTTAACCAATCTGAATTTTTGATGCGATCTTGGGCGACACATACAGTGCAATCATCATCATCAGTACCTGTGCCAGATTGATGGAAAAATCCAGCCCCAGCGTCAGCTTGACAAAGTGCAGATTCAGGTCGTATATCCCTGTGCTGAAAGCGAAATTCCGGCCCAGCCACTCCAGATACGGCGTATCTGCACAGATCTCGCCCAGAAATGTACCTATAATGATCGCTACAATGATGCAGAATAAAAAAACCAGCTTGTTCTTCATGATAACAGTTTCCTTTCCATTGTTGACATCCTTTTATTTCATGCCCGTGGAGCCGAATCCCCCTGTACCCCGTTGTGTATCGGGCAAAGAATCGGTAAGTTCACATTCGGGCAAAACAACAGGGGTAACGACCAGCTGTGCAATGCGCATACCGTGTTCTACGGTGAAGGCAGTATCGCTTACATTGAGCAACGGCACACAGATTTCTCCGCGGTAGTCGGCATCCACCACGCCAACACAATTTGCCATGGTAATGCCATGCTTGATGGCAAGCCCCGAGCGTGCATAGATCAGCAGTACAACATCATTCTGTGCAGGCGCAGCCTTCAAGCCCGTAGGGATCAGCGCGCGCTGACCTGCTTCTATGGTTACCGGCGCATCCAGACAGGCAGTGAGATCCATGCCAGCGCTATATGGCGTTGCCCGTGTGGGAAGGCTTGCGCCCTCGCGACATTTTTGAAATAACAGTTTCATCCTTGGCGATTCCTTTCGTGTTCTGACGCATCCGCCAGATGCAGACCTCTTGTAAACCGTGCGGGCGGCGTGATATTGGCAGCACCGGTATAGGCACGCACCACCTCTTGCACGCGCTGTGGCGATTCATCGGTCATAGCAAGTAGCTGATATGCCGCGCCCTGACAGAGATTCTGTCGATCGGCAAGCCATACCGTCGCACTGTTGAACAGTTCGGCATAATCGGGAGACTGGGTAATGCGCGTGCAATCGGTGTAAAGCAATTGCCCCTTGCGGTCTGTCAGTTGATGGTTGCATTGCTTGCATCCGATCTGCGCCTGAATAGGACAATTGCGCATCAGCATCAGCGGCAGTCTGCCGTAGGCGTAGATGCCAAGGGGCAATGCGCCTCCGATCTGCGCGGCGTTCTGCGGGGGCAGTTCGGGAGAAAGCAACCCGTCAGCCAGTCCCATGTCCGATGCCATATCTGCGGCAAAGCGGTTGGTGATGTGGTACCCCAGCGTGCCGTGCAGCGTCAGCGCAAGCGCTCTGCCGAGGGGTACATCTCCCACATTGCCGCAGGCAAGATGCATAAATCCAAGAGATTTTGCATCACACAGCATGGCGCGGATCTTTGTTTCATCATTGCACCAACGGGGCGGAAGCAATATACATTGGGCAAGCGGCAACAGAGGCTGTTCGGCATATGTTTGGGCAAACTGCAGGGGCAGCAGCAATCGGTGAATGGATGACGCGACATCATGCAGTTTGTCAAGTTGTGAAAGCTTGCGGATACTGAGCCACAACTGCGGCTGCACAGTTTTACAGGAAACCGTCAGCGGTTGCGGTGGGGTGGATACCGTATATTGCGGCGTTGCAGCAGTGCATCGTGCGCTATCCAGTGCGGCGACAGCATCTCTGCGCATGGCATTGACTGCCGCAGCAGGCAGCATCAGCCCCTCACCGATATCGGCAGTGACGGTACCGCAATCATATATGGTGTCTCCGAGTTTTTCCAGTTGGCGTCGCAGGCTTTCCGTATTACCGGGGCGATTGTGCGCCATCTGCGGCACAGCCCCTGAAACGGTCGCGCTATGCCCCATTCCGTCATGTACAGTCAGTGCGGCAGGCTGACCGCTTTGCAGGGTAAAATGCCCGTGCAGTGTTGCGATTTTGCGCGGCTTGCGGTAGGTTTCACGCAGAGATGCCAGCACCGTATTGGCGGCAAAAACATCTTCTTTGCGGCGCACACCGAACATTTTGACTCTGCGGTCGGTGAAATAGCCGTCAGTAAACCCACTGCGCGAAAAAACAGCTTGCAGCGCTTCCATATCTGGCTGGGAGCCTTCCAGTGCCTGACGGTACGCCCTGACAGTGGCAGCAACATATTCAGGACGCTTCATGCGCCCCTCGATTTTGATCGAATCCACACCCATTGCCGTAAGCTGCTGCACATGGTCGATGAGCGACATATCCTTCAGCGAGAGCGCACAGGCGCAGGCATCGGTATTGGCGGTAAAGGGCAGACGGCATGGCTGTGCACATCTGCCGCGGTTGGCACTGCGGCCACCCATAGCAGCCGAAAGCCAACATTGTCCCGAAACCGACATACAGTGGGCACCATGTACGAACACCTCAGTTTCCATATTCATCTGGTGGGCGATGTTTGTCAAATCGGCAATACGCTTGGCGGCGCATTCACGGGCAAGCACCACACGGCATAGCCCCATTTCCTTGGCGGCAGCAATGCCCTGTGCGGTATGTATTGTCATTTGCGTGGAGGCGTGGATGGGAAGCTGCGGTACCCGTGCCCTTAAATAGGAAACCACGCCGTAATCCTGTACGATGCAGCCGTCAATGCCAAGTTCCGCCGCCTGTAGTGCAAGCAGATCCAGTTGGGCAAACTCCTGTGCTGTCAGCAGTGTGTTCACTGCCAGATACAGCCTGACACCTGCCGTATGACACAGCGTGACGGCTTCGCGAAAAGAATCGGCAGTAAAATTCTCTGCCGAATGCCTTGCAGAAAACTGCTTTGCGCCAATGTATACGGCATCCGCGCCGCAGCGCACGGCAGCAATCAGCGATTCCATACCGCCGGCAGGTGCCAGCAGTTCGGGCAGCTGTTTGTTTCTCATGCCTCGGCAGCAGAGGTTTCTTCGGTCAGTGTCAGCTGCTCCTCATCGGGCTTTGCAGATGCTTCCTCTGCTTCGGCAGCGGCAGCCTGATCAGCGTCAATGCGCTCTTTCAGCGATTTCAGCTTCAGCAGGTTTTCCAACTGCTCGATCTTGGCTTTCAGCACATCAATCTCGCGCAGTGCCGCGTCGCGCTCCATGCGTGCCTTGCCTGCCTCATCCACATACTCCTTGACCTGCGAGCGAATGACCTCTACGCCGGTATTCGCCTTGGTCAGCTCGTCCATAGTGGAAAGCGCCACCATCATCACGGCAGAGTGCGCAGAGATACGGGGGCTTTTTTCAGTGATATCCGAAATGCGCTTTTCCAGTGTTTTTGCCAATTGATACACATAGCTGGGTGCTTCCTCGGTTTGAAGAACATACTCTTTGCCGCAAAGCACGACTTTGACTCGACTCATCATGGGATTTGTTCCATCCTTTCTCGGTTTTGGTTTCTTTTCCGATTTGTGTTATGACTTTCTGATCCGGCGGTCACTTATTGTTCTAAATAGCGCAGCAGTGCGACTACCTTGCCCAGCACGGCGACCTCAGAGACATAGATCGGCTCCATGCTGTCATTTTCCGGCTGCAAACGATATCCGCCGTTTTCTTTGTAGAAGCGTTTTACGGTGGCTTCCTCACCGTTGACCAATGCTACGATGATATCACCGTTGTTTGCCGTGGACTGCTGCTCCACAATGACAATATCGCCGTCGCAGATGCCTGCGTTTATCATGCTCTCGCCGCGGATTTTCAGCGCAAACAAATCGCCGCTGAAATGCCGCTGCGGTACATAGGGCAAGTAGGCGGTAATGTTTTCGATTGCCGTAATGGGCACACCGGCTGTGACCGTGCCTACCAGCGGCACATTCACCGAAGATCTTCCCTTGAGGCGGATGGCACGGTTCTGATTATCCATCTTTTCCAAATAGCCTTCCTCGGCAAGGCGGTTGATATAACGATGCACAGTGGAGGTGGAACGAATACCCAGTTCGCTGCAAATCTCACGGATGGTCGGCGGATAGCCTTCATCAATACGCTGACAGATATAGTGGTATACGGCTCTGGCGGTATCATTGAGCATATGGTTTACCTTCCTTTCGGATTTTTTATTCATGGGAGATCATGCGTTTGCCTGCAAGGTTTTCGCAATTTGCAGCGAAAGCT
>JAEDLR010000069.1 GCA_016295145.1 Oscillospiraceae bacterium | reverse complement strand
TCGCTACCCCAGAGGTACGCAACCAGAAAATCTTGCTGCACTGCCCTATGACAGAGATATGACCCATCTGCCGGGTAATCACACGCTGCTGATCACCTACGGCAGACTGACTGCCGAGCTGCTGACCGCACAGGCTACGTTGGAAAAGAAGGGCATCCATTGCGGTATTCTCTCCCTCAACACCATTTATCCCATTCCTGAAGAAGCAATTGCCACAGCCATAGGATATGAGAATGTGTTCTTCTTTGAGGAGGGTATCAAAGAGGGCGGTATTGCGCAGAAATTTGCGGCAATCCTCATGGAAAAAGGCTTTGCAGGCAAATATCACTGCCGCGCCATAGAGGGCTTTGTGGCACACGCACCGATCCAGCGATGCCTTGCATTGCGTGGGCTGGATGCCGATTCCATGACCCGTTATGTAACCAAGGAGATGCATCATGGCACGCCTTGATATGGCACTGGTGGAACAGGGCCTTTGCGAAACACGCTCCAAAGCAAAAATGGAAATTGAAGCGGGACACGCTATGGTCAACGGCAAGGTTTGCACAAAGCCCGCAACAAATATCACAGAAAATGACAGCATTGCACTGACGGAAGCGCTGCCTTTCGTGGGGCGCGGCGGCGTGAAGCTTGCCCATGCACTGGCTGCCTTTCATCTCAATCTGCACGGGATGCGCTGTCTGGATATCGGTGCTTCCACAGGCGGATTCACCGATTGTATGCTGCAAAACGGGGCCGCAGGTGTCCTTGCAGTAGATGTAGGACACGGGCAACTGGTAGATATCCTGCGCAATGACCCGAGAGTGACGGTCATGGAAGATACAGATATCCGCGCTCTGCCCCCTGATACACATGGGTTGCCTGCGGATTTTATCAGCTGCGATGTTTCGTTTATCTCGCTGACCCATATTCTGCCGCTGCTGCCGCCTCTTATGGCAGATGGAGCAAGGGCTGTTCTGCTGGTAAAACCGCAGTTTGAGGCAGGAAAACAAGCACTGAACAAACACGGTGTGGTGCGTGACCCGAAAATCCATGCCCGTGTACTGGAACAGATCCGCAGTGCTGCAACGGCAGTAGGACTGACACCCGTTCAGGAATGTCCCTCTCCCATTCAGGGCGGCAGCGGCAACAAGGAATTTCTTCTTCTTCTGCAAAAATAGGGAAAGGACTCGAACATGGATACATCGAAAAAACTGCCGAATCTACTTTTGGCAGGACGGTTTCTGTTGCAATATGCTCTGATTACACTGGCAGTGCTGATACCGATCTACATGGCATATGGGATATTGCAGCCGCACTTTGACCCCTACCGTTTATACTACGACCTGTGTCCTCTTATCGTTTCGTTGATCGCAAATAGCATCTTTTTGTGGCGGTATATCACAAAAACGCCCTACCAGACACGGTTACACGCAGCATTTCGTATGCAAGGAAAGGTGCTGTGGGTGATCGCTGCATTTGTCATGGGGATGCTTTATAGCATGACGAAATACGCCGTCACCTGCAATCTGCAACCCGACGCAGTCATCAACTTTACGGTGTGGAGCAGCTATGATTCTGTGCTTGATTTTCTAAAAGCACAGTTGCAGCTCCCCGTGCTGGTGACAGGACTTGCATCCAATCTGATTGCGCCCATTACCGAGGAGATCATCTGCCGTTTTCATCTGCCCCTGCACTTGAGTAAATCCTTTTCGCCCCTGTGGATCGCCGTGATCTCCTCCGCGATTTTCGCGCTTTTTCATCTGGAGATGCATCTTGCTGCGCTGCTTTGGCATTTTATTGGCGGATTGTTCTTCTACCTCATTTGCCGCGAAAGCGGCACATTGCTTTGTCCCATCGCGGCACATATAGGCGCAAATATGTATATCAGCCTGCTGTATGAAATCAATCTGAATTGGGTTGTCACCGGTCTGCCATTTACCTTCATTGTCTGCTGTGCAATGATTGGCGTTGCGGTATGGATGCTGCTGCGAAAAGATCCCCTGGCAGCAGAAACCCATTGCACGGAGGTGACCTGCAAATGAATCTTGTGATATGGCCTAATCTTTCCAAGCAGCACGCATTCGATACGGCACTTGCCGTTTGCCGACTGCTGGCATCTCACGGAGCGCACATCTGCATGGACAGACAGTACGAGGCAGCTTTTGCACAGGCAGAGGATATCCACTTTTTGCCTGCCGATCTGCTCATGCATCACGCGGATTTTGCCATTGCCATTGGCGGAGACGGTACCATTTTGCGCTGTGCTGAAATCGTACAGGGCACCGATACCAAGCTTGTGGGCATCAACACAGGCAGACTGGGCTTTATTGCCGCTTGCGAATCAGGGGAAATTGATCTGTTGCACAACCTTTTTACCGATCAATACGCTATCAGTCACCGCATGATGCTGCAAGCGACCTTTCCATCCGGAAATGGCGATGCCCTTGTCTATCACGCCCTGAATGATGTGTATGCAACCCGTTGCAGCGGCAGAATCTGCGACTTTTCCGTGTTCGTAGATGAGCAGCATATCGGCACATACCGTGCCGATGGCATTATACTCTCCACGCCCACAGGCTCTACAGCATACGCACTCTCGGCAGGTGGCCCTGTCATGGAGCCTGATCTGACACTCATTGAAATGAATCTGATCTGCCCACATTCTCTGTTTGCAAGACCCATGCTCTTTGCCCCCCAGCGCAAAATCCGTGTGACGTATCGCGTTAAGGACGGCGGCGGATTAAATGTTTATGTGGATGGCAGAAGCGCATTAACGATTCAGGAAGGGCAATCGTTTACGGTAACAGAATCTACACACACCGTACCCTTTGTGGATTTCAAGGGGTATGGCTTCTATGATGCGCTCAACGGAAAGCTGATGCAGCCACTGAAAGACGGCGGCATTTCCAAAGAGGAAGTCTGATACATCGCGCAGGGAGGAGGTCATACATATGGCAAATGCAAGGCAGGAACGCATTCTGACACTGATACACGAGCATGATATCACCACACAAGAACAGCTGAAAGACTTATTGGAAGCAGACGGCTTTTCTGTCACCCAGGCTACCATCTCCCGCGATATCCGACAACTGCAACTGCGCAAAGAGCCTTCCCCTTCCGGCGGACAACGCTATTGCAAGCCGACTGTTGGCAACAGACAACAGCTCATGACGCAATCAGTGAAAAAAATTGATTACGCCATTAACACGGTGGTGATTCTGTGCCATGTGGGTACCGCACAGGCAGTTTGTGCGGCACTGGATGCACTTGCGCTGCCTATGGTGATCGGCACCATTGCCGGTGATGATACTATTTTTGCGATGACACGCTCGGAACAGAATGCAAAAGAACTGACTGCATATTTACAGTCCCATATATGGGGTGCAACATGATAAAGGAACTTTCAATTGAAAATCTTGCGGTGATTTCTTCGGCTACCATTCCGCTGGAGTCACAACTCAATGTTTTTACCGGCGAGACAGGCGCAGGTAAATCCATACTGATTCACGGCATTCAAGCAGTGCTGGGACAGCGCATCAGCAAGGAATATGTCAGGCACGGCTGCAAAAAAGCTGTCGTATCCGCGCTGTTTTCTCCTATCGGGGAAGACACGGCAGCGATTCTTGCTGAATACGGCTACAATACGGAGGACGATGCGCTTTTGCTGACAAGAGAGATCTCCGCAGACGGCGGCAGCATTGGGCGCATAAACGGCAGAACGGCTCCTGTGAATCTGCTGCGGACACTGGGTGAAACACTGGTCAACATTCACGGACAGCACGACAATCAGGTTCTGCTGCGACCGGAACGGCATCTGGATGTGCTTGACCGCTTTGGCGATGACGAACGACCGTTACTTGCATATCGTCAACAGTTTCAGGCGTTGCAAGCCTGTGCAAGGCAGCTTAATGCGCTGAGAAAGGCAGAGCAGGATAAGGCCAGTCGGTTAAGAGAATTACGGGAGATCATTGAGGAGATCGCACCATTGGATATTCAGCCCGATGAAGATACTGCTATTGAGGAGCAGTACACCGCTGCGGCAAAGGCAGAGGAAACAGCGGAGATCACCGCAATGCTTCGGCAGATGCTGACAGAGGGCGATGAGAACATCTCCGATGCAATTGCCAATGCCTGCATCGCGATGCAGCAGCTTACCGCAAAACGCGAGGAGGCTACACCTTTATACCAACGACTGCGATCGGTCAATGCCGAACTGAAAGACATCGCCGATGAGCTGGATATGTTGGGCGGCACGATGCTCTCCCCCGCCGAATTTGACGCGCTGAACAAACGGCGCAACGCGCTGAATACCCTGATGGTACGCTATCACACCGATGCAAACGGCTTGCGCAAACTACTTGCCGATGCCGAAGCGGAGATTGATGCCATCACCAATTCCGCAGATGCCATTGCGGAACTGACTGAAAAAAAACAAAAGCTACTGCAAAGCGTTACCGAACAGGCAAAGGCACTTTCGGCACACCGCCAAAAACTGGCTGAACAATTCGCCAGCCGCGTGGGAGAAGAACTGGCACAACTGGATATGCCAAAGGTGCGCCTGGAAGTTGCCATGACCAAAGGAAAACTCACGTCAAACGGCATGGATACCGCGGAGTTTCTCATATCGGCAAACCCCGGCGAACCCCCAAAGCCCATTGCACAGATCGCTTCCGGCGGTGAACTTTCCCGCATGATGCTGGCACTGAAGTCCGTCATTGCAAAGCGCGATGCGATTCCCACGCTCATTTTTGATGAAATCGACACAGGTGTCAGCGGCAGGGCGGCACAGAAAATCGGCCAAAAGCTACGCGCACTGGCAAAGCATAGTCAAGTGATCTGCGTCACGCATCTGGCACAGCTTGCAACGCAGGCACAGCATCATCTGCTGATTGAAAAGCACAGCGATGAATCCTCTACCGAAACTTGCGTAACGGTACTGCAACGGGATGACCGTATTCGGGAGATTGCACGCATTATGAGCGGCAACACACCCAGTGATCTGCTGCTGCAAACCGCCGAGGAAGCATTGGTGGAGGCGGAACATGAAGATTTTTGAAAAAACATGAAAAAGTGCTTGACAAATCCTTGCAGGTGTGATATAATGAAAAAGCTGTGATGAAAATTACCACGAATCCCGTATTCCAGAGACAGTCGGCAGTGCATCGACCATGCACAGAAGCCCGACCGAGGAGTGCCGGCTGTGTTTCGTTTGATACAAAACCAACCGCCTCTCCTGTCAGTTCGGGGGAGGCTTATTTTTGCCTCTGATGTGGCATTTCTAACCACAAGCAAATTTTACGGAGGTGAAAATTTATGCCGAGTGAGAAGATCTTGCAGCAAAAGCAGGCAAAGGTTGAAGCTTTGACTGAGCAGCTGAAGGGTGCTGTGGCTTGTGTTCTCGTGGATTACAAGGGCATCAGCGTTGCCGATGATACGCAACTTCGTCGTGAACTGCGTGAGGCAGGCGTCAGCTACTCCGTTCAGAAAAACACCTTGCTGCGTTTTGCTCTGCACAATGTCGGTTATGAGCAGTTTGACGGTGTACTTGAGGGCACTACCGCAATCGCTATTTCCGAGACCGATCAGACCGCTGCTGCCCGTATTCTTGGTGCTTTCGCAGAGAAGTCTGAGGGTAAGTTCACGTTGAAGGCAGGTTTCGTAGACGGTGTTGTTTACGATGCTGACGGTGTAATGGCTTTGTCCAAGGTACCGTCCAAGGATGTCCTGCTGGCACAGTTGGTTGGCTCTCTCCAGGGACCTTACCAGAAACTGGCAGCAACGCTCCAGGCTCTTGTGGAAAAGAACGAAAGCGCTGCTTAATCATCTGTTACCACGCAAACCAAATTTATTTTTATTATGTAAAGGAGAATTATCATGGCTTCCGAAAAGACTATGAAGTTTATCGAAGATATCAAGGCTCTCTCCGTTCTGGAGCTGAAAGAGCTTGTTGACGCTATCCAGGAAGAGTTTGGCGTTACCGCTGTTGTTGCTGCTGCAGGTGCAGGCGCTGCTGCTCCCGCTGCTGAAGCTGAGAAGACCGAGTTTGATGTTGTTCTGACCTCCTTTGGTGATGCCAAGATGGGCGTTATCAAGGCTGTAAAGGATGTTCTGGGCTTGGGTCTGAAGGAGGCAAAGGCTGCTGTTGAGGGCGCACCTTGCACTCTGAAGGAAGGCGTTTCCAAGGCTGATGCAGAGGCTCTGAAGAAGTCTCTGGAAGAGGCTGGCGCTACCATCGAGCTGAAGTAATTTTCTTTCCGCTTACAAGAGAGCTGTTCTGCAATGCAGAGCAGCTCTTTTTGTTGTTGTACAAGGGTTTTGCGCAAAAACGGTTGTTTTTTTTCGCAATTTATGGTATACTGTCTGTATGTACTGCAAAGGAGTTTCAATATGCGGATTTATAATGCAATGCTGCGTGACCATCAGACAAATGATTTGCACTCAGGATGGATCGCAGTACAAAATGGCATCATTACCGAGGTGCATTACGGTGACTGCGATGCTGTAACAGAGGGCGATATCAATGCCATGAACGGATTGCTTCTGCCCGGCTTTATTGATGCACACTGCCACCTTGGAATCATAGAGGACGGCATTGATTTTGAGGGGGATGACTGCAACGAGGCAACGGATCCCTTTATGCCCCATCTGCGTGCAATCGACGGCATAAACCCCTTTGACGAGTGTTTTGCCGATGCGAGAAACCGCGGCATCACTACGGTGCTGAGCAGCCCGGGCAGCGCAAACCCTGCCGGCGGTATCATTGCTGCCGTCAAAACAAGCGGCGTCTGCGTAGACCGTATGCTGCTTCGCTCGGTGGGCGTGAAATTTGCACTGGGAGAGAATCCCAAAAGCGTTTATGATCGCCGGGATGAAACACCCATTACCCGTATGGCGACTGCCGCAATCATTCGCGAGGGTCTGTTCAAAGCAAGGCGATACCTCATTGATACACGCTCGGCGGAACAGGATGCAGAACTTTCGCCCCCTGAATTTGATATCAAATGTGAGGCACTGCTGCCTTTGCTGCGGGGGGAACAAAAAGCGTTCTTTCACTGTCACCGCGCCGACGATATGGCAACTGCCATTCGCATTGCACAGGAATTCCAACTGGAAACGGTGTTGATTCATGCAACGGAAGGTCACCGCATTGCCCAGTATCTTGCCGAAAAGCAGATCCCTGTGATCCTAGGCCCGCTGATCGGTAACCGATGTAAGCCCGAATTGCAGCAACTCTCGGAGAAAAATGCTGCGGTTCTGGCAGAAAACCATGTGAACCTTGCCATATGTACCGATCATCCTGAGGTACCCATTCAGTATCTGCCACTTTCAGCAGCCATTGCGCGCAAAAACGGCCTCTCCCCTGCCAAGGCACTGGACAGTATTACCTGCGATGCCGCTGATCTTGTAGGCATTGGAGATCAGGTGGGACGCATTGCAAAGGGCTATGATGCAGATTTACAGCTCTATGCCCCGAACAGTGATCCCCTTGCGCTTGACACAATGCCTGAGTGGGTGATGATCAACGGAGAGTTTGTAAACAGAAAAGGAGAAGCAAAATGAGAGAATTGCATATCAGTGAAATTACCTCTGCCGTGCGTAAACTGTGTATGGAAGCAAATGCTGTGCTACCTGCATCGCTGGAACATTGTATCCGCTGTGGCAAGGCAAAGGAAACCTCTGCGGCGGGACAAAGTGTATTTGACGACCTGTGTGCAAATCTGGATGCAGCAAAGGAAACGGGCTTGCCCATTTGTCAGGATACGGGTATGGCTATCATCTTCATGCGCATCGGTCAGGATGTGCATCTCATAGGGGGCGACCTCCGCGAGGCGGTCAATGCAGGTGTGGCGGCAGGATATCTGGATGGCTATTTACGCTGCTCAGTGGTTTCTGACCCCTTGGAACGCGTCAACACTGCCAACAACACCCCTGCTGTACTGCATCTGGATATTGTAAGCGGCAACAAGGTCGAGATTGATGTATGCCCCAAGGGTTTCGGCAGCGAGAACATGAGCGCACTGAAAATGCTTACCCCTGCTGCATCTGCTGACGACATTGTAGATTTTGTAACCGACACAGTCAGAAAAGCCGGCAGCAATCCCTGCCCTCCTATCGTGGTGGGTGTCGGCATCGGCGGCGATTTCGAACAGTGCGCCTATCTTGCAAAAAAGGCACTGTGCCGTGATATTTCTGTTCGCAATCCCAAAGTGCTGTATGCGAATCTGGAACAAAAAATGCTCAATTCAATCAATGCCCTTGGCATCGGGCCGCAGGGCTACGGCGGTTCCGTCACCGCACTGGCTGTCAACATCGAGCAGGGCGCAACCCACATTGCTGGTCTGCCCGTATCTGTTAATATCGGCTGCCATGTTACCCGTCACGCAAGCTGCGTGCTATAAACCAAAGGAGGCCCTATGACGCTGTATCCTGAAATAATCGCCACTGCCAATGCCATTGCGGAACTCGGCAAGCCGCTGCGCATCTATCTGATCAGCCTGAAATCCAATCCAGCAACGGGTGAACTGCGCAGCTTTAAACTGGCGTTGATCGTATCCGACGACGCACCCAATATCTCTGAAATGGAATGCTATCTCTATACCGCCGTGGATTGCGACTATCCATATGACCTTGTGCTATATAAGCATTCGGAATGGAAAACACTGACCGAAGATCCGCGCACTTTTGCGTGGTCGATCAAGGAGAACGGGAGTGTGCTGTATGGCTAGAGGATACCGTGCTTCCGACAGCAAGCGCTACTATGACTGGCTGTATTACGCTGCCATTGATCTGCACGTGGCACAAAAACTGACAAGCGACAAGCACTGCTACAATACCATTGCATTTCACTGCCAACAAGCCATTGAAAAAGGCATGAAAGGATATCTGCTATGGAAGCGCAACCGCCTCTATGACGGGCACAACCTGCCTTTTTTGTGTAAGCAGTGTATGCAGGATGACCGAAGCTTCAGCAAATGGCTGCCAAGCTGCGTACAAATCACGCGGTATTACATTGAGGCGCGCTACCCTGCTGACTTTCTGTTGCAGTTAGATGCGACAACTGCTGACGCTGCCACAAAAGACACGGAACAGATTCTGGATGACATCAATGCGCTGGTCAAGTTTGATTTTAACAGCTACCGTCCCAAACA
>JAEDLR010000068.1 GCA_016295145.1 Oscillospiraceae bacterium | reverse complement strand
ATGTGGACGGTATCTACCTGCGGCGCAACTGGGGCGGAGAGTATGAAAATGTTGCAATTCTGGTTGCAATCGCGGTGAATGAGGACGGATACCGTGAGGTTCTGGGCGCTGCCGAGGGCATGAAAGAGGACAAGGCCAGTTGGGTAAATTTCTTTCAGTGGCTCAAAGGCCGCGGACCGGACGGTGTGAAACTCATTGTTGGCGATAAGTGTCTGGGAATGCTGGAAGCTGTGGGAGAAGTGTTTCCTGACGGGGAATACAGACTATTTGCGAAAGTATTATGCTCCGTGCAAAGCAATGGTAGATCATTACTTAAGCCTGCGGTGCGGGGAAAATGGATTGGTTCCAAAATCAAAGTACTGCCACATCAGCGATTGGCCATATCCTGACGTGGATCACAGTGGTCGGTATCTGGCGGCAGAGAATATTAAGATCTGCCACAACGTAGCTTTGATGCACCAAATGGCAGCTGTTTTAGACCTTGCTGAAGATGCACAATGGTATGCAGTGGAAGCACAAAAATACCGCAGCAGTATTCGAGACGGTTTGCTGGATGCGGATAAGGGCTTGTTCCGGGATAGCAGCGGATCCAAGCACTATGCAACCGGCGTAAATGCGCTGGCATTGTGCTATGGCTTATTTGAGCGGGCGGAAATTGGCAAGGCTGTCTCCTATCTGGAAGAAACACCTTGGGAAAGCAGCACGCTGCTGACGATGCATGTGTTGCAGGCTCTCCTGCGACACGGCAAGACCGAAGCAGCTTATCACATGCTTTCCGCTGACACAGAGCGTGGCTGGGGAGTCATGATCAAAAAGGGTTACGGTACCATGTGGGAGGGGTTCTCCGATATTGAGAGCCACAGCCATGCATGGAATGCGTATCCTGCCCGCATTTTCGCGGAATATCTGGTCGGTATCTGCTGCGTGGAACCTGGCTTTGCCCGGGTGAAGCTGAAACCTTGCTTCCCCGATCAACTGAATCATTTGGAGGCCATCGTAAATACACCGCAAGGGAAACTGTCAGCAAAATGGGACCGTGGTGCATTTGGAACAAAGCTATACCTGGAAGTTCCCTATGGCGTAAATGTGGATGTATATATGCCTGCACAAAGCGGCGATTATGCATTCATCAAAACAGTACCTGCAGGAATTCATGTGATTACGGTAACGACTTCATAAATCATCCCAATGCCTGACGATTTCTTTTCTGCACCTGACTGCACGGAGATCTGCGGCAATCATTCAGACCATCAGCAAGGCTGCGTGCTGGCGGCGGAATTCCATCAGCGCGGTGCGCAAATCATGGTTTTCATGCTTAGACGCAATCCACAGTACTGACTGGTACCATCCTCAATGAACCAATTTTGAGCGCCCGTCTTTTAGCGGAAATCGACCTGCTGGATGTCATGATTTGCTATTGTGGTTTTGAAATTAACGAGCGTATGCCTTGCTTCATCCCGAGAGCCCACCGATAAATTTGACGTACATACCATTGGATTGACATTACTCCGGACAATGAAATAATTCAATTGGGGGTATTGGCAGAAGGAGGATAGAAATGAATAAGAGACTTTTTGGGGTCACTTCACACCGTATCTTTGATTCCCGTTTCTGAAAATAACCATCTGCCTTCACAGCACAGGTCGAAATCATTTTGCAAAAACGCTTGACATCATGAATTCACTGTGCTAAAATCTCGGCAGTGAATTTAAAACTGAATATCAAAGGCTATGACGAAGAATGGTCAGGTTAAAGCGTTCCAGAGAGCTGATAGTTGGTGCGAATCAGTATGTGTATAAACCTTGGACCTCTCACTTCTGAGCTGGAGCCTGAAGCCTGTTAGGGTGTGTAGGGCTCCCCGTGTATGCTACGTCAGTGCATAGAGGTTGTTTGACTTCGAACCGTTGTTAAAGGCTGTGACGAAGACGGAATCTATGAGTCGTTTTTTCAGAGAGTCGGGTATGGTGCGATCCCGACAAAATGCAGTAGAAATTCCTATCACTTCCGAGCCGGAAGTCCCAAAGGCTTAACACCCAGTAGGCACTTCCCGCGAATGCTGCGTTAGTGCATAGAAGTTGATAGACTTCGAAGAGGTGGCGAATGATTATATTCGCAATTTGAGTGGTACCGCGAGTGCTAAATTGTTATTTACACCCGTCTCAAAGCAAGTAACAGCTTTGAGACGGTTTTTATTTTGCCTGAAAGCGGACCCGATAACGAATCAATATTAAAATGAAAGGCGTAAGGAAGAATAATGCTATCACTTGACAAAGTATTTAATGCGCAGACGGTATTGAAAAGCATCATCCGTGAAACGAATGTGGTTAGAGCTTATGGGATTGCTCCTGAGTGTGAGTTGTACCTAAAGCCCGAAAACCTGCAAATTACCGGTTCCTTTAAAGTCAGAGGTTCGGCATATAAAATTGCAATGCTGTCTGAAGAGGAAAAGAAAAAAGGGGTCGTTGCTTGCTCTGCAGGAAATCACGCCCAGGGGGTCGCCTTGGCAGCAACCAAGAACGGCATCAAATCTCTGATTTGTTTGCCCGATACCGCACCGATTTCCAAAGTGGAAGCTACCAAAAGCTTTGGCGCAGAGGTGTGCTTGGTGGAAGGCTGCTACGACGATGCATATAAAAAGGCATTGGAGTTAAAGGAAAGCGAGGGATATACCTTTGTGCATCCCTTCGATGATGAGAATGTGATTGCAGGCCAAGGAACGATTGCCCTTGAGATGCTGAATGACCTTGACGATATCGATGCAATAGTTGTTCCGATTGGCGGCGGAGGCCTGATCTCCGGCATTGCTTATACGGTAAAGCAGATCAGACCTTCCATTAAAGTTTACGGCGTACAGGTAGCAGGAGCGCCCAGCATGTATAACTCCGTCAAGGGCGGCAAAATCCAATGCCTTGATTCGGTTTCCACGATTGCGGACGGAATTGCCGTTAAAACGCCCGGCGAAAACACCTATGCAATTGTTAAAAAGTATGTGGATGATATTGCACTTGTCAGCGATGACGAGGTCGCCAGTGCAATCCTTGCTTTGATCGAAAAACAAAAGATGATTGCCGAAGGCGCAGGCGCTGCAGCGGTGGCTGCTGTCATGTTCGATAAGTTTAACCTGAAGGGTAAACGGGTCGTTGCTATCGTATCCGGCGGCAATATTGATGTCACAAGCCTTTCACGTGTTATTGACCGAGGACTCCTCAATTCCGGCCGTTCTTCGAGCTTCCTGATTGAACTGATCGACAAGCCCGGTCAGTTGAAAGAAATATCCCGCATTATCGCTGACTGCGGCGGCAATGTAACCGGTGTTCACTACGAAAAAGGCAATACCGAAAGTGTAACCGGTTGCTATCTTCGTATTGAAATGGAAACAAGAGATTTTGAACACGTCAATCTGATCACACAATCTTTACGTGATGAAGGATTTAAGATTGTATAATTTTTGTAAGGGGTTAAAGTTATGAGTAGCAAAGTTCAGACAAACAAGGCTCCGGCGGCGATCGGACCGTATTCGCAAGGCATAGTTGTGGGTAATCTTGTTTTTACCTCCGGCCAGATTCCTCTCAATCCCAAAACGGGCGTGTTGGAGGGAGACAATATTACCGAGCAAACGCACAGAGTTTGCAAAAACTTGCAGGCAGTGCTGTCCGCAGCAGGGGCTTCCCTAAAGAGCGCTGTCAAGACGGTATGTTTCTTAAATGATATGGCAGATTTCGCAGCTTTCAATGAAGTGTATGCACAATATTTTACGGAAAAACCTGCCCGTTCCTGTGTGGCAGTGAAAGATCTCCCCAAGGGCGCTTTGGTTGAGGTAGAAGTAATTGCAGAAAGAGAGTAATTTCTTATGATGGACTCAAGCAAATACCGGGTGGGATATTTCCCCGTAGATAAAAAATATAACAAATGGGTCGAAAAAGACCATATTGAAAAGCCACCGGTTTGGTGCAGCGTGGATATGCGCGATGGAAACCAAAGCCTGGTAATACCTATGAGCCTTGAAGAAAAACTGGAATATTATAAGATCCTTTTGGAGGTAGGCTTTAAGGAAATTGAGGTCGGTTTCCCCGCAGCAAGCGAGACGGAATATGAATTCCTCCGTACGCTCATTGATCATAATATGATCCCCGAGGATGTCACTGTTCAGGTGCTTACGCAATGTCGCGAGCATATCATTCGTAAGACCTTTGATGCCTGCAAAGGAGCGCCAAGCGCCATTATCCATTTTTACAATTCTGTCAGTGTAGCGCAGCGTGAGCAGGTGTTCAAGAAATCCAAGGAAGAGATCAAGCAAATCGCCGTCGACGGGGCAAAGCTGGTCAAAAAACTGGCTTCTGAATACGAAGGCAACTTCCGTTTTGAATATTCTCCCGAGTCCTTTACGGGAACTGAGCCGGAATATGCTTTGGAGGTCTGCAACGCCGTTCTTGATGTATTGGAACCGAGTGAAAACAACAATGTCATTATCAATTTGCCTGTAACGGTGGAAATGAGTTCTCCCCACGTTTACGCAAGCCAAGTGGAGTACATGAATGATAATCTCAAATACCGTGAGTTTATCACCCTTTCACTTCACCCGCATAATGACCGTGGAACCGGAGTTGCCGATACCGAGCTGGCACTTCTTGCAGGTGCGGACCGTGTGGAAGGAACACTGTTCGGAAACGGCGAAAGAACGGGTAATGTGGATATCATCACGCTGGCGATGAATATGTACGCCCACGGTGTGGATCCAAAACTCGATTTTTCCGATATGAATTATCTTGTTGAAAAATACGAGAGCTGCACCCGTATGCATGTGCACGAAAGAGCGCCTTATGCCGGAGCATTGGTGTTTGCTGCATTCTCAGGCAGCCATCAGGATGCGATCGCAAAGGGGATGAAATACAGAAATAAGAATAAACTCCACGAATGGAGTGTGCCGTATATTCCCATTGACCCGAAAGATATCGGCCGTACCTACGATGCAGATTTGATTCGTGTGAATTCCCAGTCGGGTAAGGGTGGAATTGGTTATCTGCTGGAGCAGGCCTATGGATATAATCTGCCGACTAAGATGCGTGAGCATTTCAGTTATCTCTGCAAGGATATTTCCGACCGTGAGCACAAGGAACTCAAACCTGCTGAAGTACTGGATATTTTTACCGAACATTATCTGAATCTGCAAAGTAGTATCAGCGTGACGGACTTTGACTTTATACGTGAAAACGATGTGGTAAAGATTAGTATCACCTTTATGCAAGACGGAAAAGAAACCGAAATGGAGGCAGAGGGCAACGGTTCGCTCAGTGCAGTGAACAATGCACTCAGCGCTTATACCGCAGAGCAATACACGTTGCAAGTCTTTACGCAGCACAGTATGCAAGGGCAGGGCTCGCGCAGCGTTGCCGCTTCCTATATCGGCTTGGAGCGCGATGACGGGACAATGTATTGGGGCGCCGGTACCGATACCGATGTTATTACGGCAAGTACAAAAGCACTTTTGAGCGCGTTCCATAATATGACCAAAGGTGGCAAATAAAATGGGAATGACGATGACACAAAAAATCCTTGCTGCCCACGCAGGGCTTGACAAGGTGATTGCCGGACAGCTTATCAACGCAAAATTGGATATTGTACTCGGCAACGATATTACAACTCCAGTTGCAGTAAACGAATTTAAGAAAGCGGGATTTGACAAGGTCTTCGACAAGGACAGAGTGGCGATTGTTCTCGATCACTTTGTACCGAACAAGGACATTAAGGCGGCAGAGCAATCCAAGACCTGCCGTGAATTTGCCTGCGCCCACTGTGTAAGCCACTTTTATGATGTTGGTAAGATGGGAATTGAGCACGCGCTTCTGCCTGAACAGGGTGTTGTAACCGCGGGAGACTGCATCATCGGCGCTGACAGCCACACCTGTACATATGGCGCGCTCGGTGCGTTTTCCACAGGTGTCGGTTCGACTGATATGGCGGCAGGCATGGCAACCGGTATGGCTTGGTTCAAGGTGCCGTCTGCGATCAAATTCAACCTTACCGGAAAGCTGCCCGCGAATTGCAGCGGCAAGGATGTTATTCTCACCATAATCGGCATGATTGGCGTGGACGGTGCGCTGTATAAGAGCATGGAATTTGCCGGTGAGGGTACGCACGGCCTTTCGATGGATGACCGCCTGTGCATCTGCAATATGGCAATTGAAGCTGGCGCTAAAAACGGCATTTTTCCCGTGGATGATGTAACGAGGAAGTATCTCAGCGGCAGAAGTGAACGGGAGCCAGTGGTTTTTGAGGCAGATGCCGATGCAGAATATGAAAAGACCATCAACATCGACCTTTCTCAAATCGTCCCCACAGTTGCATGCCCGCATCTTCCTGAAAACACCCATCCTGCAAGTGAGCTTCACGGCATTCAGATCGATCAAGTTGTTATCGGAAGCTGTACTAACGGCAGAATGGAAGATATGGAAGCTGCCTACAACATCTTAAAAGGCAAAAAGGTTGCCGATGGTATTCGCTGTATCATAATTCCTGGTACAATGCAGATTCTCAGAGAATGTGTTGAACGTGGCTGGTACACCGCGTTTATTGATGCCGGCGCTGTTGTTTCCACACCGACCTGCGGCCCATGCCTCGGCGGATATATGGGCATTTTGGCGGCAGGTGAACGCTGTATCGCTACTACCAATCGTAACTTTGTCGGCCGTATGGGACATGTGGACAGCGAAGTATATCTTGCTTCTCCGCACACAGCTGCCGCAAGTGCGCTGACGGGCTTTATTACCGAATACAAGGAGGTGTAAAACCGATGAATACGCAAGGCAAAGCTTTCAAATATCCCGATAATGTGGATACCGATGTGATTATTCCTGCCCGGTATCTCAATACTCCCGATGCAAAAGAATTGGCTCTTCACTGCATGGAGGATATCGACACCGAGTTTGTAAAGAAAATTCGGCCCGGCGATGTAATGGTGGCAGGTTGGAACTTCGGCTGCGGTTCCTCCCGTGAGCATGCTCCGCTTGTCATTAAAACCTGCGGTACGGGATGCGTGATTGCAAAGAGTTTTGCAAGAATTTTCTACCGCAATGCGATTAATATCGGTCTTCCCATTTTAGAGTGCGAAGAAGCGGCAGAAGAAATTCAGGCAAACGATGAGGTAACGGTAGATTTTGATACCGGCGTGATTACCGATATTACCACCGGAAAAACATATAAAGCACAGCCCTTCCCGCCCTTTATTCAGAACATCATCAAAAGCGGCGGATTGCTGAAATCGCTGAAAGAGGGTGAGCATAATGATTAAGAATATTGCGGTAATCCGCGGCGATGGGATCGGACCTGAAATCGTGGAGCAGGCGTTGCGCGTGCTTGATAAGATTGCTGAATTGTACGGACACACGTTCAACTATACCGATGTGGATATGGGAGGGTGCGCCATCGATAAATGGGGCGACCCGTTACCTCCGGAAATGCTGAAAAAATGTGTAGAATCCGACAGCGTGTTGCTTGGCGCGGTCGGCGGAAATAAATGGAATGACATGCCAGGTTATATGCGCCCCGAAAAAGGGTTGCTTCGCCTTCGCGCAGGAATGGGGGTTTATTCCAATAACCGCCCTGCAAAGATTTGGCCGCAATTGGCTAATGCTTCCCCCTTGAAGAAATCAATTGTAGATAAAGGCATTGATTTCATTATTGTTAGAGAACTGATCGGCGGAATCTATTTCGGTGAGCATAAGACTGAGGATATTGACGGCAAGACCACTGCTATCGATGTTCTTACATACAACGAGGAAGAAATCGAGCGTATTGGCAGAATCGGCTTTGAAACCGCAAGAAAAAGAGGGAGGAAGCTCTGCTCCGTTGAAAAGAGCAATGTATTGGATTCCAGCCGCCTCTGGAAGAAGGTAATGCACAGACTTGCCGAAGAATATCCCGATGTTCAGCTGAGCGATATGCTGGTTGACAACTGTGCTATGCAGATCGTCAAGGACCCTTCGCAGTTTGACGTTGTGGTGACGGAGAATATGTTTGGGGATATTCTTTCGGATGAGGCATCGATGATTACCGGCTCCATCGGTATGATCCCTTCCTCCAGTCTCGGTGCGACCGCTTGCGGACTTTATGAGCCCATTCATGGCTCTGCCCCCGATATTGCAGGGAAAGATGTTGCAAATCCTGTCGGCACGATTCTTTCTGCCGCTATGATGCTTCGTTTCAGTTTTGACATGCCCAAGGAAGCCGATGCAATCGAAAAGGCCGTTTCTGCTTACCTTGATGCAGGATATCGCACTGCCGACATTATGAGCGAGGGAATGACAGAAGTAGGTTGCAGACAGTGCTGCGAACTTATCATCCATAATCTTAGAAAGGAGTGATGAGAATGCTTCTTTCCGGCGCAGATATTTTAGTAAAGACACTGATTGAACAAGGATGCGATACTGTATTCGGCTATCCGGGCGGACAAATTCTGAATGTTTATGATAGCCTGTATATGCATCAGGAACAGATCAATCACATTTTGACGGCGCACGAGCAAGGGGCTGCACACGCAGCAGACGGATATGCTCGAACTACCGGTAAGGTTGGCGTTGTGATTTCCACCTCGGGACCGGGTGCGACCAATCTTGTCACTGGTATTGCTACCGCTTATCTTGATTCCGTTCCCATGGTTGCCATCTGCGGCAACGTTCCGACCAAACAAATCGGTACGGATAGTTTTCAAGAGATAGACATTACCGGAATAACGCTTCCCATTACAAAGCACAACTATTTTGTGGGCTCGGTGGAACAGTTGGCAGATACAATCCGTGAGGCATTTGCTCTTGCGAAATCCGGCAGACCGGGGCCGGTACTGATTGATGTTCCCAAGGATGTGCAGATTGCAAAATGCGAATACACACCCGCTTGTCCGGCTGAAGCAGAAACGCTCTATCCCGCAAAAGACATTCGCATTGAGGAAGCAGCAAAACATATCAATGCCGCAAAAAGACCCTACATCTATTTCGGCGGCGGCCTTATTACCGCAGGCGCGCAAGATGAAATGCTCGCTCTTGCCGAGAAGATCGATGCCCCTATCGGTTGTTCTCTTATGGGGCTTTCAGGCGTTCCCACCGACCATCCAAGATTTCTCGGAATGCAGGGAATGCACGGACATTTTGCCTCCTCTATGGCAATGCACAATGCTGACGTGATTGTTTCT